>NZ_JFJW01000093.1:1096-1611 GCF_000611125.1 Cupriavidus sp. SK-4 | reverse complement strand
TTCCGCTTCGGCCCGCTCGGCCCGGCGCTGGGCCGCCGCGAGTTCCGCCTGCACGGTGTCCAGGTCGCCCGCAGCCTTGCGCTGCGCCTGCTCGGTGGCCGCGAGCCGCTCGGCCAGCGCCACGGCCTGGGCTTCCAGCTTGGCCCGGGCCTCCGCCCGCGCCACCGCGGCATCGCGTGCCTCGCTGCGTGCCGCCGCCAGTTCGGCGCGCAGGTCGTCGGCCGTGCGCTCACTCTTCTGGCGCGCGGTGCGCTCCTGGTCCAGCTCGCGCAGGCTGCGCCGCTCGCTCGCCTCGGCGCGTTCCTGCGCGAGCGTCACCGCCTCGCGGGCCCGCTCGAGCTCGGTCGAGAATTGGGTGCGCAGTTCCGCCAGCTGGCGACCCGCCGCCTCCAGTTCCCCCCGCCCCGCTTCCCAACGCGCCCGCGTGGCGGCGTGCGCCTGGCGCTCGGCCGCCAGCTCCGCGTGCACGGTGTCGTGCGCCTGCCGGGCTTCCGCCAGTTGGGCGGCAATGGCCG
>NZ_JFJW01000093.1:0-1079 GCF_000611125.1 Cupriavidus sp. SK-4 | reverse complement strand
ATGGCCGCCGCGTCCTCGCGCGCGGCGGCCGTCTCCGCGCGCGCCGCATCGCGCTCGGCTTCCGCTTCGCTCGCGGCGTGCCGGGCCTCCGCGCGCAGCGTGGCGAGTTCCGCCGTCGCGGCCTCGTTGGCCGACTGCCAGATGGTCTGCACCGCCTCGGCGGCGATCTGCTTGAGGGGGTCCGGCAGGTCCGGATGGTCGATGGTCACGCGCGTGCGCCCGCGCAATTCCTGCCAGAACTGCTGCAGCACTTCCGCGGGCGTGCCCATGCTGCCCTTGCGCACCAGGCTGTAGAGCTTGTTGGCGGTGGGTGTCACGCCATAGCGGAAGAACAGCAGGCCGCAGACCTCGCGGTACAGCGCACGGGTTTCGGGGAAACGCCCGCGCAGCTCGGCAATGTCGTCGGCCATGGCGGCCTGCAGCGCAGCGTCGGTCAACTCCAGTTCGGCGGTGGCCATCGGGTAAAAAAGTGTCTTTAGACAGATAAATATTACTACGTAATACGTTATTAATCAAACTGATCGCGCCAAACTTTAGACATAAGTCCGCTTATGTCTAGCAAATATGCGGAGAACGGGTCACCGGGCGCACCCCTTGCCGACCGTTTTGGACTAAGCTAGACTAAGCTCATGCTGAGGAGCCAACCATGCAGACGGTGAACATCCATGAGGCCAAAACGCACCTTTCGCGGCTCATCGAAGAGGTGGCGGCAGGCGACGAGGTCGTGATTGCGAAGGCGGGCAAGCCGGTGGCCCGGATCGTGCCGTTCGCCAAGCCAAGGCCCCCACGGCGCCTCGGTGGGCTGCAGGGCAAGATCCGCACGGCGGATGACTTCGACGCGCCGCTCCCCGATGACTTGCTGGCCGCATTCGAGGGACGGTAATGCGCATCCTGCTCGATACCCATGTTTTCCTCTGGGCGGTCACGAATGACCCGAAGCTGAGCCAGACCGCGCAGCAACGGATCCTGGATGCCGAGGAGGTCTTCATCAGTGCGGCCAGCATCTGGGAAATCTCCATCAAGGCGGGCCTCGACAAGATCGAAGTCGATGTCGACGAACTCATCGCTGAAATTACCGC
>NZ_JFJW01000092.1:0-1033 GCF_000611125.1 Cupriavidus sp. SK-4 | reverse complement strand
CACCGTTTCGTCGACCGGCTCCGGCGCAGGCCTGGTCTCAGCCGCTTCCGGCAGCGGCTTCATCTGCGCCGGCATCGGCAGCACCTTCGGCACCTCCACCACTTCCACAGGCTTAAGTGGTTCAGGCAGCAGCTGCGCCTGCGCGGGTTCGTCGAGCGAGATCCCCGGCGGTGGTTTGCCCTGCGTGGCGCAGCCCGGCATCGACGGCATCGTCACCACGAGCATCAGCACGAAAGCGGAATGGCGGAAAGGCAGTCTCATGGTTTGGCTCCTTCGGAAGCGTCCAGCTCGCGACTCCACGACAGTCCGTTGACATAGATGCCCAACGGGTTCTTGCGCAAGCGCTGCTCGCTACGCGGGGATTGCAGGACCGTGGATATCACGGCATTCCAGCGTTGGGTATCAGCCTGGGCACCATTGACGAAGCGCTGCTCCGTCCAGCGCACGTTGAATGACGTGTCACTGGCGCGCACGACGCTGGTGATCTGCACCGTGACCGACTCGTTGCCGACGCGAGCGAACGGATCGTTGGCACGGGCGTACTCGTTGAGCACGGCTGCGCCGCGGTCAGTGGTGTAATCGTAGGCGTCGAACCAGTTCTGCCGCACGACGACAGGGTCAATGGATAGCGACCGCACCAGCGTGACGAAGTGCGCCAGGTGGTAGGCAATCTGCGCATCCTTTGGCCGGTACGGTGTTGCCGCTTCGCCGACCGCGCGCACCTGACCCGCCTTGTCGACCTCCACCACGTACGGGGTGACGATGGATTTTGCCGAGCGCCAGACCAAGCCACCCGCCATCATCAAGGCGAGCAGCAGGCAGCCGAATGCCATCAGCCGCCAGTTCCTTGCCTGTACGCGGGCAGAACCGATGCGCTCGTCCCATACCTGCGCGGCCGCTTGATACGGAGTGACAGGCTGCGGCGCGTCGGCATAGCGCACTTGCGGTCGTCTGAATCGCATGGCTCGTTCTCCTTAAGAATCGGCATCATCCAAGCTCGGACCGCCGCCCGAACCGCCACCGTCGCCGGCGC
>NZ_JFJW01000091.1:0-3656 GCF_000611125.1 Cupriavidus sp. SK-4 | reverse complement strand
TGGGCAGAACCTGCCCCGATCTGGATGCGTCACTGTTCTTCGACGCCGACGAGATTCGGGGAGCATACGTGCTCGCCAAAAAAGCCCGCCCGAAGGTACCAGTCACACTCAATCAGATGATTCGGTTGGTGGCTTCCCTGGGTGGGTTCCTTGGGCGCAAGAGCGATGGTGAGCCTGGCGCTAAGACGATCTGGATCGGCATGCAGCGAACCATGGACGCCGCGCTCACCATTCAAGCACTGCGGGAAGAGTCATGACTTCTGTATAAGGAAATGCTCTATACCACGCCCGTCGTCCCGCAACTTTCCGAAGCACCAAAAAAAGAAGGGTGTAGACGCAGGGACGGTCTACACCCTAACGGGATGGGCAACGGGTCAGGCTTGCCGGGGTTGATTATTGATGGGGGTGGGACCGGGTCTTACCCTGCTTTAGTGGGCCCCACGCTTAGGTAGGGAAAGTTCTGAAGAGGAGCATTGGCGCTTGAAGCGCTGGCTTTCTAATCCGACCCGCTTCAGAGGACCAATCAGGAACGGAAGGCGCCAGCCCCACGAAGCCAGAGATGCCGCCACGCCGTTCGCCGATCTGTGGCGCGAGCATCGCAGGCCAATGCGCCTGGCACGAGGCACCGTTCACACCACCGCTGTGATGTGGTGCCAGGCGATCAGATATTGAGCCACGCTTGCATGGATCGCAGAACGCACTGCGTTCAGGCGTCCGCATTTTAATCCCCTCCGTGGAGGGGATTAAAAGCGGGGAACCTCAGAAATATCGCAGCGCAGCAAAGCCACTTATGTCAGACCTTAAAAGATTGGAATTCCTATTTCCGGCAGGTTTGGTTAAATTGCTCTCAATTGCAGAGGAATCGGGGATAAGAATGTAGCCGGGCTGGAATACCGCATGGCTGCGCGTTTCGAGAGATCTTGATTTTTCCTCATTGGCGCGTGCTATCGATATGCGGGGTAATGCTCAGGCAATACAAAAGTAGTATCAGTTTTCGTCAGTGACAACAATCACATAAGAACGGATATAGCCTGGGCCCACGAAAGGGCCAGCTTGCAGTTTCTTATTCAATCGACATTGCTTTTCGTCATCGGAAGCGACGCGGCTGCATTTCTGGCAGCGCGGCATGCGGGTACTGGCCTGACCTGCGGTTACGCAGGCGCCCAGACATCGCCGGTATTAAGGAACGACTAGCAATTACCGGTGACATGGCAGCGGGCGGGCCATTATACCGAGATCCCATCGGCACAAGGATTCCGCCCGCGAGGGCGCACTGATCCCGTTCGTACCCCGCCTGCAGAAAGAGTTTTTAAACGACCACAGTGGCACGCGCGCCCCAGGGGCGGCGGCATGCTGCGGCATTGGATGTATGGGGGTCCCACCAGGCAGCAAGGGATAATATGCAGCATTCAGGGGTATTCGCGCGTCAGGAACTGGATCGTTATTTTGCATCGTACGTGGGGATGGAAGGAGGCAACCCAAGAGCTCCCGTCTGGATATGCGACAGAAGCCCGCGCGCCTGGTTGGAGCCCCTCGTCGCGCCGCTGCAGCCGCGTGTGGCGCCGCCCGCCTGGGACGCCGAGTTCCGCCACCAGCAGCGGGAAAACATGGGCAAGTGGCTCGGCCATCAGTACGTTGCCCGCATCATGGCCGCCGCGCGGGCTGAAGCACTGCGCGTTCGGCTCGCGGACAACGACTGGGAACAATACTACTGGCGCCATCTCTACGCGCCTGGGGGCGCCGAGTTCAGGCTCAGCCTGTTTCCCCTGCCTGCCCAACTCGATGGACGAACGCCTTGGTCCAAAGCGTTCCGAGGCCAGCCCGAGCTCGTCCCACAGACGCGCTACGAGGATCTGTGCCGGCATGGCGAACGCTTCCGGTTTCTCGCAAAGACCTGCGCCCGCTGGCGCCCAAAGGTGGTCGTTTGTCTGGGCCATCGCCATACCGACGAATATCTCGAAGCCTTCTCGCTAGGCGGGCTCGCCGGCGAAGAGCACGCCATCCAGCCGGCCGACCAAGTCAGGCGCTTGCGCATCTTCGCCAAGGACGGCACGACGTGGATCATCTGCCCAGCGCTCGGCGGCAGCGCAGGACTGATCTCGCAGGTCCAGCTCGATGCGTTTGGCAAGCTTCTAGGCACGCGCCTGGCAGCGAGCGACTTCAAACACTGCCTCGAACTCGAGCCCGTCGACGACGCCCCATGGGCGCAGCTGGAGGTCTTGCCCGATCCGTACCTGAGGAGCCAGCTACCTGGCGACTCGGCTGGCTGCCGTACAGAAGAACGTGCTCGGCCAGTGTTCCCCAGGAGCGAACACGCTCAGGCGGGCACTCGTGAATCCTTCGCCTAGTATGGGTGTATGCCAAGGGAATCCGCCATTACGAGTCGCGGCACTGGCGGAAAGTGCGGCATTGTTGTCGTTGTTGGTCATCGTAGGGGGGGCGTACCCTGCTGGCAGCATCCATGCGCCGAGAAAGAAGTAGAAGTATGCCATTCCCGTTCAGATTCGTTGTGATCGCCAGCATGTTGATGGGCGCTACGACAGTACATGCGATGGATGCTATCGCTGCCGGTGACACGGCCGTCCCGGCGCCGCGCCATGCCAAGCCAGTCATTGCAGTACTCGCGCTCAATGAGGGCACCGAGGCCACCGACTTCCTCGTCCCATACGCGATACTCCGCCGTGCGGACATAGCCGCCGTAGAAGCTGTGGCGCCACGGCGCGGGCGTGTTTCGCTGATGCCCGCGCTGACGGTTGAGCTTCAGGATGACCTTGCTTCTTTCGATAACCGCTATCCGGACGGTGCGGACTACGTGATCGTGCCTGCGATGCATGCGGACGACGACCCCGTCATCGTCGGGTGGATTCGTGCCCAGGCCGCGAAAGGCGCGGTAATCGTCGCGATCTGCTCCGGCGCGCTGGTCGTCGGCAAGGCGGGGTTGCTCGATGGTCGCCGGTTCGCGGGACACTGGTATGACAGGAACAAGCTACGGGAACGGCATCCCGGCGCCACCCATGTTCCCAATCGCCGCTACATTGCCGACCGCGGCGTCGTGTCGACCACGGGCGTGACCGCGTCGGTGCCCGTCAGCGTGGCAATCGTCGAAGCGATGCCGGGCCAGCTCGTGCGGCTGCGGTGGCGCAATCGCTCGGCTTACGCACATGGGGGACCACGCATGACAGTGCCGCATTCCGGATCGACGCCAGTCGAGTCTTGGCGCTGGTCGTCAATAGTGTCGCATTCTGGCGGCGCGAGACCATCGCCATTCCGGTAAGCGATGGCGTCGATGACATCCAGCTCGCGCTGACGGCGGATGCCTGGTCTCGCACCTACCGATCACAGGCCCTGGCCGAAGCGAGCCGCGCAGTGAAGATGCGCAGCGGCCTGACGCTGGTGCCGACATCGCCTTTGTCCGGCAATGGCACATACCGGGTTTCCCTGCCGGCGGACAGGCTGCCCGTCATGCAACTGCAAGAGACGCTTGCCGATATTGGCAGGCGCTATGGCGTCGCCACGCGCGAACTGGTCAAACTGGAGCTGGAGTACGGTACCCAAGATGGGTTCTGATTGCTCACGCGCGCTCACCGCCCTGCTATCCGACGCGTCCCAAGCCCCCTGAGGGCATAACCCATTGCATTACACACAAGTCGTGACGA
>NZ_JFJW01000090.1:78691-135570 GCF_000611125.1 Cupriavidus sp. SK-4 | reverse complement strand
GACCCTGCTACGCCATGTGAGTGTGGGGCAGTGCCTGCGTTAACCCACTATTGGACGATCCCCATGCAGGGCGTAGGCCGCCTGCTGCCAGCCGTATCGCGCGGACGCCTACGGCTGCTGCGCAGGCTCAAAATGCGCTGACGGTCATTGGGCGCTTGCGCGGAGCGCAGCCGAACGCGTTGATGCGATATCGCTCGAGAGCGCGGGGGCATCCCCATTCAATGGCCCAAAACAAAAGCGGCCCAAAGGCCGCTTTGCGTAAAACTGAGCAGTCGAAACGATTACTTCAATGCCTCAAACACCCGCCCAGTAATCTCATCGACATTCCCCACCCCCAGAATCTTCCGATACTTCGGCGGCGCCACCTTGGCGGAAGCATCCCCCTTGGCAGCCCAGTCCGAGTAGTAATCCACCAGCGGACGCGTCTGCTGCGAATAGACATCAAGACGCTTCTTGACCGTCTCTTCCTTGTCATCGTCACGCTGGATCAGCGCCTCGCCGGTCTCGTCGTCCACGCCCTCGGTCTTGGGCGGGTTGTACTTGACGTGGTAGGTGCGGCCCGAGGCCACGTGCACGCGGCGGCCGCTCATGCGCTCGATGATGGCGTCGAACGGCACATCGATTTCCAGCACGTAGTCGATCGCCACGCCCGCTTCCTTCATTGCCTCGGCCTGCGGAATGGTGCGCGGGAAGCCGTCGAACAGGTAGCCGTTCTTGCAGTCGTCTTCCTTCAGGCGGTCCTTCACCAGGCCGATGATGATGTCGTCCGACACCAGTCCGCCCGCGTCCATGACCTTCTTGGCTTCCACGCCAAGCGGGGTGCCGGCCTTCACCGCGGCGCGCAGCATGTCGCCCGTGGAGATTTGCGGAATGCCGAACTTCTCGCAGATGAACTTGGCTTGCGTGCCTTTGCCGGCGCCAGGCGCGCCCAACAGGATCAAACGCATTTACGGGTCCTCAGAGTTTTTAATCTGTATGGCGGGAGATCAGAAGGAGGGTAACGCCGTAACTTGACGCAGGACTTACTGCGGTCCTGATGCGTTCTGACTGCGTTCAGCGCGAGCACTGCTCAGGCGTACCCACGCGTACGGCCGGCGGCGGCTGCCAGGGGGATGGCGGCGCGGCATACCGGACGGGCTCTATCTTTATCTCCCCACCGAGCCTTGGCCGGCGGCACGCTTGCGCATACCGGCCGGGCGGCTCTGTATCGGCAAGCATTATGCCATGAGGCGGCGCCAAATCGGCCCGAAATCCGCCCCCCGGTTCAGGTTGCAGCAGTATGAACCTGAGCGGGCAGGCGCCAGCGCGCGGCACTTTCCGGCGGTTTTATCAGGGCCCTTCCTGGGCCATCGACTGCGCCCACAGCGCGCGCACCCGTTCCAGGTCGGCCGGGGTGTCGACGCCGGGGGCCGGCGCGGCGCTGGTTTGCAGCACCGCAATGCGCTCGCCATGCCACATGGCGCGCAGTTGCTCCAGCGCCTCGGTCTGCTCCAGCGGCGCCGCCGCCAGCGTCGGGAAGCGGCGCAGGAAGCCCGCCCGGTAGGCGTACAGCCCGATATGGCGCAGCACCGGCATGCCGGGCAGCGGCACCTGTGCCAGTGCCGCGGGCACGGCCGGCACGCCCGACCAGGCATCGCGCGCCCACGGGATCGGCGCGCGCGAGAAATACAGCGCGCGGCCGGCGGCGTCGCACACCACCTTGACCACATTGGGATTGAAGACTTCGGCGATGTCCTGCAGCGGATGCGCCGCGGTGGCGATGGCGCAGTCGGCGTGGTGCGCCAGGTGCAGCGCCACCTCGTCGATCAGCGACGGTTCGATCAGCGGCTCGTCGCCCTGCACATTGACCACGATGGCGTCGTCGGCCAGGCCCAACTGGGCGGCAACTTCAGACAGGCGGTCGGTGCCGGAAGGGTGGTCGGCGCGGGTCAGCACGGCATCGATGCCGTGCGCGGCGCAGGCCTGCGCCACCGCGGGCGCATCGGTGGCGACCACGGTGCGCTGCGCCGACGACGCATGCGCGCGTTCGGCCACGCGCACGATCATCGGGCGCCCGCCGATATCGGCTAGGGGCTTGTCAGGCAGGCGCGTCGAAGCGAGCCGCGCGGGAATGACGACGGTGAACGCGGGGACGGTCATGGCGCGCGCTCAGTTGCCGGCGGCGGGGGCGTCCGGATTGACCACGCGGCCCGGCACCGACTGGCGGGCCTCGTCGGCCAGCATCACGGGGATGCCGTCGCGGATCGGGTACGCCAGCTTGTCGGCGTGGCAGATCAGCTCCTGCGCGGCGCGGTCGTATTCCAGCTTGCCCTTGCACAGCGGGCAGACCAGGATTTCAAGCAGCCGGTTGTCCATCTCGGTGTTCCTCATTGCGCCCTGCGGCTCCGGGCGTGGTTGCCGGCGCGGTCGGCGCGGGTTTGACTTGCGCCAGCACGGCGCGGCGGATTTTCTCGATCAGGCCGGCATCGATCACGGGCCTGGTGGGGACGACCCAGATGCGCGGGTCGTCGAAGCGCTCGCATTTTACGGCATCCTTCTCGGTGATCAGGATCACGTCGGCGTCGAGCGCGTCGGGATGGTCGACGAACGGGTCGGCGACAAAGTCATAGTGGTCCGTCAGCGGCAGTGTCTTCGGCGTCAGGCCCGCGCCGCGCAGGCTGGCGAAGAAGCGTTCGGGGTTGCCGATGCCGGCGGCGGCCAGCACGCGCCTGCCGGCAAAGGCGCTTACCGGCCGCGCCATGGTGGGATCGTTCAGTTGCCAGGCGTCGTCCAGCTCCAGCCGCATGCCGTACACGCCGGGGCGGTCGGGCGTGGCGCGGAAGGTGGGGTCGTTGATCAGGGTCGCGTCGCGCGGGCGCGAAAGCGGCTCGCGCAGCGGGCCGGCCGGCAGCAGCAGGCCGTTGCCGCCCATGCGCGAGTCGAACATCACGATCTCGAAGTCGCGCTGCAGCTTGTAGTGCTGCAGGCCATCGTCGAGCAGCAGCACATTGACGCCCGGGTGCGATACCAGCATGGTCTGCGCGCACAGCGCGCGGTCGGGGAAGACCCAGACCGGCACGTCGGTGGCGCGCGCAATCAGGAGCGGCTCATCGCCTACGTCGGACGCCTTCGAGGTCGGCTTCACGCGGCGCGGGTGCTTGAGTTCCACGCCGTAGCCGCGCGACACCACGCCGGGGCGCAGCCCCGCCTCGGTCAGCGCTTGTGCCAGCGCGATCACCGCCGGCGTCTTGCCGGTGCCGCCCACGGTCACGTTGCCGACCACCACCACCGGCATCGGCAGCCGCGTCGACTTGAACCAGCCGCGCTGGTAGCCATGGCGGCGCACCCGCGCGATCAGCCCGAACAGCAGCGAGAACGGCAGCATCACCCACGCGAACCAGCCGCGGCGTTGCCACTGGGCGGTCACGAAGTCGGCAAGGGCATGTCGGGGAACGGGCATGGGCGCGGCGGGCGGTGGAGTCGGTGGTTGGGATGGGATTGTAGTGCGCCCGCGGCTTCGCCCTCTGAGGGCGCGGGCGGCTCAACCATTATGGGCATTGCACAGCGCATGCGGCAAGCCCGCCGGCCGCATGCGCCCAGGGCGCTCGGGGTCAGCGCGGCTGCGCGCTCTGCGTGGCGAAGGTCAGGCGCGACAGCCCGGCCAGCCGCGCGGCCTCCATCACGTTGATCACGGCCTGGTGGCTGGCCTGCGCGTCGGCATTGACGATCACCACTGGCGGCTGGCCGCCGGCACTGGTGCCCGAGGCGGCGCGCAGCTGGTCGGCCAGGCTGGTGACGTCCTTCTGCTCCATCACCTGCCTGTTGACGGAGTAGACCCCGCGCGATGACACCGACACCACGATCTCCCGCGGCCGCTGCTGGGCGCGTTCGGCGTCGGCGGCGGGCAGCTGGATCTGCAGCTCGGTAAAGCGCGAGTAGGTGGTCGTGATCATCAGGAAGATCAGGATCACGAGCAGCACGTCGATCAGCGGGATCAGGTTGATCTCCGGCTCTTCGCGCCGCTGGCGGGAACGGAAGTGCATGGCGTTCGTTCCGTTCGGCGATCAGGCGCGGCGTTGCGGCAGGATCGCGTCGAGGAACGACGTGGCGCGGAATTCCAGCTCGGCCACGTAGTCATCCACGCGGCGGCGGAAGTAGCGCCAGAAGATCAGCGCCGGAATTGCCACGATCAGGCCGAAGGCCGTGTTGTACAGCGCCACCGAGATGCCGTGCGCCAGCTGTTCCGGGCTGGCGCCGGTGCCGCCCTGGCTGCCGAAGATCTCGATCATGCCGATCACCGTGCCCAGCAGGCCCATCAGTGGCGCCACCGAGGCGATCGTGCCGAGCGCGTTCAGGTAGCGCTCCAGTTCATGGGCGACCACGCGGCCGGCTTCCTCCACCACGTCCTTGGCGGCATCGCGCGAGGTGTGCGGCTGCAGCACCACGTGGCGCAGCCCGGCGGCCAGCACCCGGCCCAGCGGCGAGTTCTGCTCAAGCGTGTTGACCACTTCCGGCGTGGCGCGGCGCTGCTGCGCGGCCGCCAGCGCCTCTTCATAGAGCCTGGCGGGCAGGACCTTGCTGCGCTTGAGGGTAAGAAAACGTTCGACGATCAGCGCCAGCGCGATGACCGAGGCGAGCAACAGCGGCCAGATCGGCCAGCCGGCCGCTTGAATGATGGAAAACAATTGGACCCCCGGGATCGACAACCGAATAACAAAACCCCAAACCACCTGGACGGCATGCCTTGATGCGCGTCTGGCCGCTGGCGGCGCGCGCTCCGGCATTGCTCTGAAAAATCAGGCGCCACTCTAACCTGCGCCCTGTCGCACGGCAAGACGGCACCCGGCGCTGTCTCGGCCACGCATCGCCCATTTCCACAGCAAAGCGGGACAGTGTTGTGGATCGATTGTGGAAAGCTACCTGACAAGCGTGCTAACACATTGATCCATAAGAGCAAAAATATCACTGCTTAAATTTTGCGCAAAAGCCTGTCGCAGACCCTGCGGCGCATGGTGCACGCCGCCAGGCACTGCTTTCCACAACCTGGCGGGGCGCGTCGGTGTGCTGGCACTCATTCCGGTGCGGCTTTCCACACAGCGCCGGGACAGGATTGTGGAGCGCTTGTGGAAAGCTGCCTGAGAGGTCACCTAAGTGCTTGATTTATAAGGTGGCACCACGGGCTGCTTAAAAAACGGGCAAACGGGTGTATCCCATTGCGGCCAGCGGTCGATGTGGAGGCAGCCAGGGCAGAATCCGGGTTTTTCCACATTCCGCAGGGAGAGCATTGTGGACGGCCTGTGGACAAATCCGGGAGAAGCAGGTTAACCCATTGATTTTTATGGCCTCCCATCGTCCTGCCCAGAAATTGTGCAAATGCAGCATGGACGCTGCACCGCGGACGGCCGGCAACGTTGCGATACGCCATGCGCAGGGTCGGTCGCTTTCCATGGGACCGCAAGCGGGGTTGGGGCCACTTACGCTGGAAAAGTGTGGTTTACGTCCCCTTTTATCCAGAGAAGCTGTGGATAACTTTGTGAACAAGCCTGCCAGGCGCTTTGTAAGTGATTGATGCAAAAGAGAATTGGTTATATTGCCTAATTTTTGTTTTACGCGTAAAGCTCATAAGAATCAAAGGGTTGCACGAATCCATGCGCCTTTCGGGGCAGGGCGCCGGCATCAGCGCTACCCCCTTGACATAGCGGTTATGCTGTGGACATGTCCCATTCACGCCGCTTGCCAACAGTGCGCCATGCCAGACTTGCAGAATTTTTCGCGTGACCCTTCCTCCACCGCGCCGCGCAGCGGTCGCGATGTCATCCCTGTCGGTGAGCTGAACCACACCATCGCCAGGCTGCTCGAACGCAGTTTTCCGCTGGCCTGGGTGCGCGGCGAGATTTCCAATTTCACGCGCGCCGCCAGCGGGCACTGGTATTTCTCGCTCAAGGATGCACGTGCGCAGATCCGCTGCGTGATGTTCCGCGGGCGCAACCAGCATGTCGACTTCCAGCCGCGCGAGGGCGAGGCGGTAGAGGTGCGCGCCGTGGTCACCATGTATGAGGCGCGTGGCGAGGTGCAGCTGGGCGTGGAGGCAATGCGCCGGGCGGGGCTGGGCAACCTGTACGAAGCCTTCCTGCGCCTGAAGGAAAAGCTGGCGCAGGCGGGGCTGTTCGCGCCGGAGCGCAAGCGCCCGGTGCCGGCGCATCCGCGCACCATCGGCGTGGTCACCTCGCTGCAGGCGGCGGCGCTGCGCGATGTGCTGACCACCTTGCGCCGGCGCGCGCCGCATGTGCCGGTGCTGGTCTATCCGGTACCGGTGCAGGGCGCGGGCGCGGCGCAGAAGATCGCCGACATGCTCGATGCGGCCAGCGCGCGGCGCGAGTGCGACGTGCTGATCCTGTGCCGCGGCGGGGGCAGTATCGAAGACCTGTGGTCGTTCAACGAAGAGGTGGTGGCGCAGGCGATTGCGCGCTGCGCGCTGCCGGTCATCTCCGGCGTGGGCCACGAAACCGACTTCACCATTGCCGACTTTGTCGCCGATGTGCGAGCGCCCACGCCGACCGGCGCGGCCGAACTGGTCAGCCCGGATCGCGCGCACCTGCTGGCGCAGGCGATGCGCGCGCGCGACGCGCTCACGCAGTGCATGCGGCGCGGACTGGACCTGCGCGCGCAGCACCTGGACTGGCTGGCGCGGCGCGTGCGCAGCCCGCAGGCGCAACTGCAGGAGCGGCGCGCGCGCGTCGACAATCTGGCGCGACACTTGCGTTCGGCATTGCGTGACACGGTGGTGTCGCAGCGCCACCGCCAGCAATTGCTGGCGATGCGCTGGAGCGCGTGCCGTCCCGATGCCAGCGCCGCCCATGCCGACGTGGCCCGCCTGTGGCAACGCCTGCAGGCCGCCGCCGTGCGCCAGCACGAGCGCGCCGGCCAGCGCCTGGCGCGCAGCGCCGGCGCGCTGGAACTGCTGGCGCCGCAGCGCACGCTGGAACGCGGCTATGCGGTGCTGCTGGACCAGCGCGGGCGCGCGCTGCGATCGCCCGCCGAGATCCGCGCCGGCAGCGTGGTCGAAGCGCACCTGGCCGAAGGTGTGGCCGACCTGGCGATCGCCGGCGTGCAGGCCAAGCTGCCGGATTTCTGAGCGCCTGCGCGGCCCGCGAACGCCTCCCATTCGCGATGCCGCGGCGGGCGCGAAACGCCCAGGCAAGCCGGGCGGAAATCCCCCCGGAAACCCCTGCCAGGACAAACTAACATCGGAGCAGGGGGCTTTGTCCCGCGGTTTGCGCGGGTCTTGCAAGTCCCCTACAATCGGCAATTCCGGACCCACAACCCCAACCCACAGAGACAGAACAATGGAACACAAGCTCCCCCCGCTCCCGTACGCGCATGATGCCCTGGCTCCGCATATCTCCAAGGAGACGCTGGAGTTCCATCATGACAAGCACCACCAGACCTACGTCACCAACCTGAACAACCTCATCAAGGGCACCGAGTTCGAGAACTCGACCCTGGAAGAGATCGTCAAGAAGTCGTCGGGCGGCATCTTCAACAACGCTGCCCAGGTGTGGAACCACACCTTCTACTGGGATTCGATGAAGCCCAACGGCGGTGGCCAGCCGACCGGCGCGCTGGCTGATGCCATCAACGCCAAGTGGGGCTCGTTCGACAAGTTCAAGGAAGAGTTCACCAAGACCGCCGTGGGCACCTTCGGTTCGGGCTGGGCCTGGCTGGTCAAGAAGGCCGACGGCTCGCTGGACCTGGTCTCGACCTCCAACGCCGCCACGCCGCTGACCACCGACGCCAAGGCGCTGCTGACCTG
The DNA here is from genome assembly GCF_000611125.1 of Cupriavidus sp. SK-4. NCBI lineage: Bacteria > Pseudomonadati > Pseudomonadota > Betaproteobacteria > Burkholderiales > Burkholderiaceae > Cupriavidus > Cupriavidus sp. SK-4. The sequence goes on along the minus strand of NZ_JFJW01000090.1, from coordinate 127,778 downwards.
CGACGTGTGGGAACACGCCTACTACATCGACTACCGCAATGCCCGCCCGAAGTACGTCGAGGCATTCTGGAATGTCGTGAACTGGGACTTCGCCGGCAAGAACTTCGCTGGCTGATCCGCGGATCATCCTTGCAGCAAGAAAGGGCCATCCGGCCCTTTTTTGTTTTTGGGTGCGCACGGGGCGGGATTGGATTTGAATCTGCCTGCGGGATCGTCCATATTTGTCCGTATCCGGCCGCCAGCTTTCGGTGCGTCCCCGTGCGCTCCGTGCCATCGTGTACTTCGTATGCCGGCCATTTCCCGCAGCCAGGTGCCCGATGGCCCGATGGAAGGCATGTTCCTCTTGCAGCCCCGCCGGTGCGCGCCGTCCGTGGGCAGCTCTGCCCGTCGCACTCTTGCTGCTCGCCGCCGTCGGCGGCGCCAGCGCGCAGCCGCTGCCGTCCCCGCCGGGCGTGCCGCCCCCGTTCAAGCTGTTGCGCTATGAAGAGGACTATCGCTACCTGCGCGATCCGGCCATGCGCACGGGTTTCTGGGATCCAGCCAAGTATGTGCCGCTCGGCAGTCCTGGCTGGTTCGTGAGCTTCGGCGGAGAGATCCGCGAGCGCTTCGAGGACTACTCGGCCAGCAATTTCGGCGTGCCGGGTCCGCGTGGCGATGGCTACCTGATGCACCGCGCGCTGCTGCATGCCGACCTGCATGCCGGTGAATCCCTGCGCGCGTTCGTGCAGCTGGGCAACCAGCTGGCCATGGGCAAGGACGTCACCACGCCGCCCTATGTCGACCAGCTCGATGTGCAGCAGGCATTCGTCGACCTGCGCGTGCCGCTCCCGGCGCCCGCGCAGGACCCGCTGCTGGTGCGCGTGGGCCGGCAGGAAATGGCGTTCGGCGCGCAGCGCCTGGTTTCGATCCGCGATGCCCCCAATGTGCGGCGCGCCTTCGACGGACTGAGGCTTGGCTCAAGCCTGGGCAGCGCGCGCGTGGATGCCTTCGCCACGCGTCCGGTGCTGCTCAAGGACGGCAGTTTCGACGACCGGCCCAACCAGGCACAGGGCTTCTGGGGCGTCTATGCGACGATGCCGGCGGCTTTCCTGCCGGCAACCTCCGCCGATCTCTACTACCTCGGTTTCGAGAATGACCGCGCGCTGTTCAGCGATGGCAGCGGCGCCGAGCGGCGGCATTCGCTCGGGGGCCGCCTGTCCGGCCGCCACGGCCGCTGGGACTGGGACTGGGAGGCGCTGGTCCAGTTCGGCAGCCTGGCCTCGCAGCAGATCCGCGCATGGGGCTTCTCGACCGATACCGGGTACACCTTCGCGGCTTCGGCCTGGCGCCCGCGCACAGGCATCAAGGCGACCATGGGCAGCGGTGACCGCAATCCGCATGACGGCACCATCGGCACCTACAACGGCTTGTTTCCCAAGCTGGCCTACTTCAACCAGGCCGGCCTGATCGGCGCCTCCAACGTGCTGGATATCCAGCCGTCGCTGACGCTGGTTCCCGCGGCCGGCATCAAGCTGACCTTTGCCTGTGACTTCATCTGGCGGGCAACCACGCACGACGCGGTCTACACCTCGTCTGGCATCCCGGTTCCCGGCACCGCGGGCCGCTCCGGCCAGTACAGCAGCAGCCAGCTCTCCGTGGATGTTGCATGGCAGGCGAGCCGGCATGTGCTGGTCAATGGCGGCGCCGTGTACGTGGATGAGAGCCGGACGCTGAAGGCTGTTGGTGGACACAACACGCGCTTTCTCTACCTGGCGCTCGGCTATACGTTCTGATGCGGCGGGTGCCATGCGGCACATGCGCGGCTTACCGTGCGAGCGTCCCATGCGCGGAACGCAGCGACACCAATGCAGCGCAGTGATTTGCGACTTTACCCGCTAGTCGAAAGCACCGGTACGCCATCGATGACCAGCCTGACCTGGCCACGGCCCGCATGGATCAGCCTGACCGGCAGATTTCGTTCATCCAGGCGCCGCCGCAGCAGCAGAAGGCGCGTTTCGAGATTGTCCTTGATTTCCGGCAGCCTCAGCGAGTCCGCCAGGCGGATCTCCCGATTGGTGAACTCGCTCCTGCCTTCTTCGATATAGGCGCGCAGCATGAAGGAGAGAAGGCGTCCCGCGACACCCTTGATGGCATAGGCATTGTCGATGAACACGCTATCGTCGAAGCGGTGATGGGTTACCTGGATGACCCGGCCACGCGGCAGTTCCGGCGCCCGGCAGGGCATCGCCGGCTGGCCATCGGGCGCAAGCGCTTCGCAAAGCGCCAGCGCGGTGGCGCACTGGTGCGCGATCATTTCCATTGCCGTTTCGTGCGTCGCACAGAATGCAAGCCGCTGGCGGCTTTCCACGAACAGCACGCCACGCAAGGTCCCTTGCGCCATCAGCGGAACCGCCATCTGACTCATCGCATCCGGCAGGGTGGGCAGCGCGATGGACCTGGTGCGGTTTTCATCGGCAGGGCTGGTGCCTTCTATGGCAGCGCCCAGCCGGCGGACCCGGCTCATGTCATTGATCCTGACGGGGTGCTCGCTGACGGCGGCAATGCCGATCAGGCCGTCGTCAAAGGCAATTTCCGCACCAGCGCCGGAGCGCTCGTAGCCCCTGCTGACAACCGTGGTCAGCAGGCGGCGCGTATTGTCGCCAAGTAAGACGATCGCCTGGCTGAAGCCCAGGGCCTCGCACGCATCGAGCGCTGCGCATAGCACCCCTTCGGTATCGTGCTGCGCGCTGATCGCCTTCATTGCACGACCGAGGGCGGCGAGGTCAGGCGCCGGCGACGGAGGGCCTGTACGGGCAAGCTCGACCGTGGATGTCACGGCGGCAATCGCGTTGACCCGGAAGATATCGATCGCCTTGAGGCGCATGATCCCGGCCATGCCTACCTGTGCGCTGCTTGCTCGCAACTGGTTCGACACGCGCTCGAACAGCGGGCCCTCATCTCGCGACGAGACCCAGGTGAGGTCGAGCGTGAACTGTCCGCCGTGGCGGGCACTGACCAGGAGCAGGGAAGCCTGGGGATTGGCGCGGATATTGGCGGCCGTCTTGGCAAAGAACTGGTTGGAGATCGCCACGTGCGTATCGTCCACCAGTACGACATGCGAGAGGTAGGAGATATTGGGCGTGCCGTCGGCCGCGGTCGTGGCGATGATCGAGGGGATCACGCCCTCGAAGCAGTCATCGAGATCGAGGAGCTGGATCATGCGACGTCCGTCCCGGCAGCAGTGCCGGCTTTGGGGCCGGGCGTCTGGACATAGGCCTCCCTGACGAGGACACGCGCAACCGTCAGTTCCCGTTCGGACATCCACGGCATGACCAGTTCGGCCGGGAGGCCGAGACCGCTGAACAGTTCAACCATCTCGGCCTGATAGCGGCGCGAGAGTTCCAGGTCTGGCTGTGCCGCGGCGCGGAGCTGGGCAGTGCCTTTCAATTGGTAGGACACATAATCCGTGGGCCGCGAAAAAGTGACCGCGGCCTGACCATTGGCGGACAGGTTGGAAGTCGTTGCGGGCCATTGCCAGGCGGACAAGACCAGTTCGACGTTTTCCTCATCGACGACACGCGCACCGACGGCCCGGCCGATCGACGGCCGGTTCACCGTGTCTCGCGTGCCGACGATGATCATCACCGGGCTCGCGATAAAGCGCCTGATCTCCTCTGACAGCCGCATGGTGTGCCCTTTTCGTTATTTTTTAGGAAACTCGCGCCCCTGCTTAGGAACCATTTAGCGACATCGTTTCCAGGCGCGGATTATAACTTCCGGACCTGCCACAAAAGGGGAGCTCCGGCATGCACTATCCGAATGAGAAGACTGTCGCCATCATCGGCGCCGGGCCAGCGGGCCTGGTCTCGGCCCGCTGGCTCGCGCAACATGGTTTTGATCCGATGGTGTTTGAGGCAAGCGAGAGACTGGGCGGTCAATGGAACCCGGCTGCCGAGGCGAGCGCGACCTGGGCCGGGATGCGCACCAACACCAGCCGCGTCATGTCGGCCTTTTCCGATCTCGATCATGAATCGGACGTGGCGACTTATCCCCGACAGGATCAGATGCTGGCTTACCTGGAGCGCTATGCCGACAGGTTCGGTCTGGTGCGACGCATCCGGTTTGGAAAGCGTATCGAGCTTCTTGAGGCCGCGCCGGATGGCCGCTGGCGTATCCGTTCCCGGACCGCGGAAGGCATGGTGGAGGAGACGTTCAGCCACGTCATCGTGGCCACGGGAGCCCAGGCCCGTCCGCTTGTACCGGAGATACCCGGGGTGGGAAGCTTTACCGGCGCGCTTGGCATCGCGCATACGTCGCAATATGAAGGGCCTGAGCGCTACCGGAATCATGCCGTGGTGGTGGCCGGTTGCTCGATCAGTGCGTTGGAAATCGCCTCCGATCTGGCCTATGGCGGAGCCCGTGTCACGTCGGCCTACCGTCGTCAGCGCTATATCGTTCCCAAGCTGATAGCGGGTGTGCCGGCCGAACACGTGTTGTTCAACCGCGCCGCGGCGCTGGCACTGGAAGCATTACCGCCCGAGGCGCTTGCTGAGGGGCTCAAGGCGGCGGTGCTGAAGGCGGGCGGCAGTCCGGACCAGTTTGGTGCGCCCGTGCCGGCCGGAAATCTCTTCGCGGCCGGGGTGTCGCAGTCACAGGGTTTTCTCCCGGCAGTGGCCGAAGGCCGCATCATCGTCCGTCCCTGGATCGAGCGTATCGACGGGAGTACTGTGCTGTTCAGCGACGGTAGCCACGCGAGACCCGATGCCATCCTCTTTGGTACCGGCTACGGCCTGTCATTGCCATGGCTGGATCCGACCATCGCGAGGATCCTGAACTTCGACGGCACGAGTCTCGATCTTTACGCGCACACTTTCCATCCAGACCTCAAGGGCCTGGCATTTGTCGGCCTCTGCAATCTCGTGGGCCCATACCTGCCGGTGATGGAACTGCAGGCCCGCTGGATCGCATACGTACTGGCTGGCCATGTCGCCATGCCATCGCGGGCCCGGATGGAGCAAGGTCTCGAAGCCTGTCGCGCAATGCGCGAACGTGGCCAGCAGCCGGTGTCGCACGAACTCGCGGTCTCCCTTGCTCGTCATGCGGGGGTGGAACCGGACCTGGAGCGCTGGCCTCACCTGGAGCGCGCGCTACTGTTCGGCCCGCTGTCGCCCGTCTCATTCCGGTTGCAAGGCACCGACCATCTGGAGGATGCACCAGTGCGGACGCGAGCCGCGGCCGAGGCATTCGGGGCGATACGATCCTCGACGTTCACACCCGAAGAATTGCACCTCCGACGCCTGCTTGAGGAACACGCATCGGTCTCGCCCTGAAGCTTGCACCGCGTTGCGATGGCGTTAGTCGGGTGGAGCAGTATCCGTCGGAAAGCCATTCTCGCATGTCATCCACGATGGAGCGAAGTCAGGATTCCTTCGCCAGCTGCGAGATCCGCTTCCAGCGCGCATCCTCCTTCGGCAACTCGGCTAGAAACTGGCGGCGGTCCGCGATGTCGACATACATCGACTGCTGCGCGCAGAACGCCTTGAACGGGCGATTGGGCGATGCGAACCAGTTCGTCGGACAAGCGCTCCACGACCGGTGCCGGCGTTGCCACCGGTGCCAGGGCACCGATCCACGACGAGACCTGGCAGCCCGCAACGCCGGCTTGCGCGGTTGTCGGAACCTCCGGGATCTCCTCCCATCGCGCGGGGCTGGTGACAGCGAGGCCGCGCAGTTTCCCCGCCTTGACCATCGGCACCACGCTCGGTGCGCCCTGGTCCGTCAGCCGCGGCCTTGGCTACGGCGTCGGTGCCGATGAGGCCGCCTGCGCCGGCACGGTTGTCCACCATTACCGGAGATTTCAGGTGACCATCGTGCCCGAGTGCATGGTGCCGATCGAGGCCAGTGCGCGCTCGACCTTGCTGCAGATCGCCGAGCCGTGGGCTACCCGCAACGTGTGCATCGGCACGCGCCGCGGCAAGGCGATCACCGCGGCCACCCGTGCGTTGATTCGGCAGCTGCCGAGCAGCCCGTTGCCTGAGCGCGGCCAGCGGGCATAAATGCCTGCGGCCGCGCACACGGAGTGTGCTGTATTGCGCACGGCTTGCGGCGTCCAGCGTCCTATGCCTGGAACGCAGTGGCACAGCCACACCCGCTACCAGCCACGCCCCCGAGTGCCTATGCTCAGGCCTGACGGCGCCGTCAGAGCGCGCGCGGGCCCGGTATTCCAATAACAAATCGGTATGGCGACGAAAAGAAAATGCGAATGGACGCTGTGATTCGCCATTTCTAGAATCACCTCACGCTGAATGCATGCGTGAATCCGCCGCACAAGAAAGCGCCACCAAGAATCCACCAGATGCTGATGCCGTAAATGGGGCAGGGGTCGTTGTTGCCCCCAGTTTCGCGCACAGGGCGGGGCAGGCATCCCCGTATCGGTTCGGACAGGCGCAAGACACTGGAGACAATATGAAGAACCCCCTTGCGGGCGCCGCCTTTGCGGCGCTTGCAGCCTGCTGCACCGGCGCCTTCGCACAGAGCAACGTCACGCTCTATGGCCGGCTGAATACATCGATGGAGTATTCCGATGCGTCGACGGCGTCCGACGGCACCAAGCTGGGCGGCACCGGCCGGCTGACCAACAACCGCTCGGTCTTCGGCATGCGCGGCGAGGAATCGCTGTATGGCAGCCTCAAGGCGATCTGGCAGATCGAAAGCTCCATCTCGCTGGATACCGGCAGTGGCCAGCTGGCGGGGCGCAATACGCGCGTCGGCCTGGCCGGTTCGGCCGGCAGCTTCTTCATGGGCAACTGGACCACGGCCTACCTGGAAGCCACCTCGTCCTACGATCCGTTCTATCCGACCACGGCCGGCTACATGGCGCTGATCGGCAATGGCTCGACCCCGACCTCCGACAATGTCCAGGACACCAGCGCCTTCGATCGCCGCCAGAAGAACAGTGTCCATTACCGCAGCCCGAAGTGGAACGGCTTCAGCGGAGGCGTGACCTGGGGTATCAACGAAGAGCGCATTACTGTGCCGCGCAACCCGAGCCTGTGGTCGTTCGCTGGGGCTTATGACAACGGCCCGCTCAATGTCGTGCTGGCCTATGAGCGCCACAACAATTACCAGACCGCGGGACGCGACGACGAAGGCATGAAGATCGGGCTGTCGTACCAGTTCCCGACCACCAAGGTCTCGGCCATCTATGAGCGGCTGCACTACCGCACCGCCACCGGCGACCTGAAGCGCGATGCCTACTACGCGTCGGTGGTGCAGCAGCTGTGGACGGGCAGCCTGCGCGCCGGCGTCGGCGTGGCCGGCAACGGCCGTGGCAACGCCACCGAGACCGTCGGCTTCTTCCGCAGTGGAGCGGATACCGGCGCGGTCCAGGCCACCCTGGGCTACGAGTACCCGCTGTCCAAGCGCACCTCGGTGTTTGGCTTCTACAGCCGCATCTTCAACAAGAAGAACGCCACCTACGACTTTGCGATCAATGAGCTGGGCATTTTCGCCGGCGCCGATCCGCAGACCGTTGCGCTGGGCATGCGCCACGTCTTCTGAGCACGGCACACGCCAGGCCATCCCCCACGATTCCAGGAGTCCCCCAATGAAATTCCAGAACATCCTGCGCGCGGCGCTTGCCACCGCGCTCTGCCTGCCGCTGCTGCACGGCGCGGCGCAAGCCGAAGCGTATCCCGACAAGCCGATCCGCATGATCGTGCCGTTTGCGGCCGGCAGCGCCACCGACCTGCTCGCACGCATCGTCAGCGCCGAGATCGGCACCAGCTCGAACATGCAGATCGTCGTCGACAACCGCCCCGGCGCGGGCGGGACCATCGGCACCGCGGTGGTGGCCAAGGCGCCCGCGGACGGCTACACGCTGCTGCTGACCTCCGCAGGGCATGCGGTCAATCCCACGCTCTATCCCAAGCTGCCGTACGACACCACCCGCGACCTGAAGGGCATCTCCACGGTGGCGACCATGCCCTACCTGCTGGTGGTCAGCGCCTCCAGCCCCTACCGCACGCTCAAGGACCTGCTCGCGGCTGCGCGCGCCAAGCCGGATTCCGTCACCTACAGCTCGGCGGGCAGCGGCAGCTCGTCGCACCTGAGCGGCGAGCTGTTCAACGTGACCGCGGGCGTGCAGACCCGGCATATCCCGTACAAGGGCGCGCCGGCGGCGATCACCGATGTGATGAGCGGGCGCGTCGACATGTTCTTCGCGCCGTCCATCACCGCGCTGCAGTTCGTCAAGGACGGCAAGCTGCGCATCCTGGGCGTGGCCACGGCGGCGCGGGTGCCGTCGCTGCCGGACGTGCCCACCATCGCCGAAGCGGGCGTGCCGGGCTATGTCTTCGATGCCTGGTTCGGCGTGCTGGCGCCCGCGGGCACGCCCAAGGATGTCGTTGCCCGCCTGAACACGGCGATGCAGCAAGCGCTCAGCGCGCCGGCGACCAAAGAGAAGCTGATTGCGCAAGGCGCCGAGGCCAAGCCCTCGACGCCGGCTGCCTTCGACAAGCTGATCGCCGCCGACATCGCCAAGCTCGAGCCCGTCGTCAAGCGCTCGGGCGCACAGCCGGGCCAGTAACGCCGCCCCGGCGCCCGCGTGGCCGGGCGCCATCTCTCCTGCACGAAGGGAACATCGATATGCGTTGCATTGCACGGGCCCTGGCGCATGCCATGGCTGTCGGCTGCCTGGTGGCGGCTTCGGGAGCGCAGGCGCAGGCCGGCGCACACGCTGACCGGATCCTGGTCAATGGCACGGTACTCACCATGAACGCCACGGACACAGTGGCGCAGGCCCTTGCCATCCGCGGCGACCGCATTGCCGCGGTGGGGACCAGCCAGGACATCCGGCGCCTGGCCGGCCCGCGCACGGAGGTGATCGACCTGGGCGGGCGCACGGTCATCCCCGGCCTGATCGACACCCATATCCACGCCATTCGCGGCGGCCAGAGCTATGCCTTCGAGACCTACTGGTACGAAGGCGAGACCACCAGCCTGGCCGCGGGGCTGGAGCTGCTGCGCAAGACCGCGCTGGCGCGCGGCCCCGGCAAATGGGCGGCCGTGACAGGTTCCTGGCACCCCGACCAGTTCACCGAGAAGCGCGCGCCGACCCCTGCCGAGCTGACCGCGCTGCTGCCTGACAATCCGGCCTATGTGCAGTACCTGTACGACTATGCACTGGTCAACGCCAGGGCGATCGAGGCGCTCAAGCTCGACCAGCCGGATGCGCTGCCGCCGGGCATCCGCGTGGAGCGCGACAGCGAAGGACGCCCCACCGGCCGGATCTTCGGCGCGATCCGGCCGCTGTCGGCGCTGTTCGGCCGCATCCTGGCGCAGAGCCAGGTCGACCCCAAGGCCAGCCTGCAGTCCTTTTTCAGCCGTCTCAACAGCCTGGGCGTCACCGCGCTGATCGATCCCACCGCGGGACCGGGCCCCGCCTACGATCCGCTGTACGCATTGTGGCGCGAGGACAGCCTGTCGCTGCGGGTCGGCTACCGCATCCCGACCATGGTCGCTGGCAACGAGGCCGAATGGTTCCGCAATACGCTGGCCTACCTGCCGCCGCGCCTGGGCGACGGCAAGCTGCGCTTCCTCGGCCCGGGCGAGATGCTGGTGTTCGGCATGGACGACGGCGTGAAGATGGGACCTGGCTTCCAGCCGTCGGCGAAGGACCGCGAGGAACTGCTCAAGGTGGCAACGTTCGCCGCCAGCCGCGGCTATCCGGTCGAGATCCATGCCTATACCGACGATGCTGCCAGCGCGATCCTCGATGTCTTCGAGGAAGTGGGCAAGCGCCATGACCTGGGCAAGCTGCGCTGGGCCATGGCCCACCTGAATACCGGCAAGCCGGAGACGTTCCGGCGCATGAAGGCGCTTGGGCTTTCCTACACGGTGCAGATGGGGCCGTACTTCGAGGCCGGCGCCATCGGCCACGCCAACGACCACCATGTGGCCGAGGCCGCGCCGCCCGTGCGCCTGGCCCTGCAGCACGGGCTGAAGGTGGCGGGCGGCACGGATGCCACGCGCATCGGCATCCCCGGCGTCTGGCGCGCGCTGGAGTTCCACGTCGGCGGCTATTCGATCGGCAAGGAAGTCAGGCGCAAGGAGGACTTCCGGCTGTCGCGGCTGGAGGCGCTGCGGCTGTACACCGCCAATGCCGCGTGGATTTCATTCGACGAGGCCTCGCGCGGCACGCTGGAGGCCGGCAAGCTGGCCGACCTGGCGGTGCTCGACAAGCCCTACCTGACCGTCCCCGTTGAAGACATCCACCGTATCCGTTCGGTGCTGACGATGGTCGACGGCAAGGTGGTCCATGCCGACGGCGGCTTTGCCGCGCGCAAGGCGCGCTAGCCATCGGCGCCGCGCGCACCGGAGGGAATACGCCATGCCGCACCTGATCGTCGAATACACCCACAACCTCACGCCGGTTGTGCGCATCGATGCCTTGTTGGCCGGACTGAGCGCGGCCTTGATCGCGCAGGACGGCGCGTTTCCGGTGGGCGGCATCCGTGCGCGCGCGCTATGCCTGGAGTCTTACCGCATGGCCGACGGTAGCAGCGACGATGCCTTCGTGCACGTGACGCTGGCGGTCGCGCCGGGGCGCTCGCAGGACGTGCTCGACCGCACCGTCAGCGCCTTGTTCGATACCTTGACCTCGCATTTCGCCGAGCCATACCGGCGCCGCTACCTGGCCTTGTCGCTGGAGCTGCGCGAGTTCGCCGGTGCCTACCGGAGCCTCAACAACATTCACCAGCGCTACAGCACCACGGCTGCATAGGGCGGCAGCCGCGTACCACCACAACGACAAGAAAGACCCACGGAGGAGACAGCAAATGAAGATCGGAACCATGGGGGCCGCGCTGCTTGCGCTTGGCCCGACGCTGGCCGCGGCGCAGTCCGTGACGATGTACGGCGTGATCGATACCGGCGTGGAGTACGTGAACAAGGTCGGCGCGGGCGGCGACAGCCTGGTGCGCATGCCGACCCTCACCGGCACCGTGCCGTCGCGCTGGGGCCTGCGCGGCACCGAGGACCTGGGCGGCGGACTCAAGAGCGTGTTCGTGCTGGAGTCCGGCTTCGCCCCCGATACCGGCGGTGCCAACCAGGGCGGACGGCTGTTCGGGCGGCAGGCGCTGGTGGGGCTGAGCGGCAAGTGGGGCCAGCTGTCGCTGGGGCGGCAGTACACCATGCTGTTCTGGGCCAACCTGGACTCGGACATCCTCGGCCCCAACGTGTACGGCGCGGCGTCGCTCGACAGCTACCTGCCGAATACGCGTGCCGACAATGCGGTGGCCTACAAGGGCACCTTCGGCGGGCTGACCGTCGGCGCCACCTACAGCTTCGGGCGCGATGCGGTCAACGCCGGCCCGAGCCCGGCCGGCACCAATTGCGCTGGCGAGAACCCGGCCAGCAAGTCTGCCTGCCGGGAATGGTCGGCGCTGATCCAGTATGAGCACAAGGGCTGGGGCGTCACCGCTGCCTATGACTCGCTGCGCGGCGGGCCGGGCGCATTCGGCGGGCTTGGCAACAAGTCGCTGAGCGATGACCGCCTGTCGCTGAGCGGCTACGTGCTGCTGTCGCGCGCCAAGCTGGGGGTGGGCGTGATCCGCCGCGACAACGAAGGCAGCGCGACGCGGCGCAGCGAGCTCTGGTATGGCGGCATGGCCTACGACATCACGCCGGCTTTTACGCTGGCCGGGCAGGTCTATTACCTCAAGTTCCATGACAGCGCCAACAAAGCCATGTTGTATGCGGTGCGTGGTGCCTATGCCTTCTCCAAGCGGACTTCGGTCTATGCCACGGCTGGATTCATCGATAACGGTGGGCAGCTTGCCCAGTCAGTCAGTGCCGGGGCCGCGGGGTCCAATCCCAGGGCGGGTGGGTCGCAGTTTGGGACGATGGTGGGGGTCAAGCACGTCTTCTAGTGGGCTGACTGCTTGGCGCTATGCGGTCGGGTGTCGTACCCAGGCAGACAGGTCTGCAGGCGGCAGCGGAATGCGCTGCATGATGGCTATGAATTGTCTAAATTTGCCGGTCTTCCGATAGAGATTGCCATCACTAGTAGTTGCAAAGCATTTCTTGCGGATAACATCGCCTTCGCTCCGCAGAAGGCGCTTCGCGTGCAACACGGGTGCCTTGCGGCAATCCTCATCTCAGGAGGCCGCCCGCATGGGTATCCGCGACTACCTGCCATTTCCCGCCCGCACCGTCACCGTCTCCGGCACCCCCTTGCCGGACATTTTCGGACAGTCCCGCTCAAGGTCAGTCCATGGCCACTGATCGCATCCATCTGAAAACCGGGGAGGAGATCGGCGGGTACGCCGGAGCCGTCGTTGCACTCACACCTTCGACCGACACGCGCCGCGTCAGTCTGCCGGTGCCGCCTGACAAGGTGATTCCGGTCATCTTCCTGCCGGGCATCATGGGGAGCCACCTTCGCATGAGCCGGAAGCGGCAGAAGGATCTCGAGCGCGACGACAACATTGCCTGGCGGCCGGATGACACTGGGGACACGCTTGCCCGCCGCAACGACTCTCCGGGCCGGCGGCAAATGAACTTCGATCCCGATGAAACGGAGGTGGACCGTTACGAGATCACCGAGGACGCTGGAAAGTTCGACATGACCGGCGAGGAAACGGTCAATTCCGACAAGCGGCACGCCAACGTCCCCGATGGGCTGCCCGATATCGGCTTGCTGATGAGCGCGCCGTTGCCGCCTGCCGCGGAGCAGTGGAAGGCCAAGCGTGGCAAGCACGAGGCCACCGCCGCGCAGAAGGCCCGCTGGCGCGGCTGGAGCGAAGTCATGTTCGAGACCTACGGCGAGGTGATCAAGCTCATGGAGGCTCACCTGAACGACATGCTGGTGCCGTTGGCCAGGGAACTCTCGCCGACCTGGAAGAAGGGCAGGAAGGTGGAAGTGCTGGGCGTCAACCCCGCCTATTGGGGCGGCGCCGGCGATGCGCTGACCGAGGCCGATGTCCTGCGCGTGGCGAACTGCTGGTATCCGGTCTACGCGATGGGCTACAACTGGCTGGAAAGCAATGGCACGTCCGCAAAGAAGCTGGCCAGGCGCATCGACGAAATCATCGGGATGTACAAGGCCAACGGGCGGCAGTGCGAAAACGTGATCGTCGTCACGCACTCGATGGGTGGCCTGGTGGCCCGCGCACTGCTGCATCCGGACTACGGCAACGCGCAGGACAAGATTCTCGGCGTCTACCATAGCGCCCAGCCTGCGCTCGGGGCCGGGGCGGCCTACAAGCGCGTGCGCACAGGGTCCGACGTGCAGGACAATCTGGTTGGAGACATTGCCCGCAATGTCATGGGCAGAACAGGCAAGGAAGTGACGGCGGTCTTTGCCAATGCCTCGGGGCTGCTGGAGCTGCTGCCGACCGCCTCCTATCCACGAGGATGGTTGCGTCTGCAGACAGGCGACTACCGGCAGGCCATGGCGCTGCCGATTACATCGGATGCACCGTTGAAGGCGTATCTGAACGATCTGGACTTGCATCAGAAACTGGGCGTGGACAAGCCGGCGCCGCCGATGGCGGTGGGAGATCCGGTCTACGACATCTACACACGCAATCCGCAGGCGTGGTGGCGACTGTTGAATCCGGAATGGATTAATCCGGCAGATAAGGATCTTAGAGGAGCGGAGCCGTACGCACTTGCGAAGAAGCGGATTGCCGCCGCGCAGCTTTTCCACAAGAACATCAAGGACCTGTATCACCCCACGACCTATGCCAGCTACGGCGAAGACAGTTCGCAGAAATCGTATGGCAGCGTGACCTGGCGTGCGGAGACTGCCGATCTGGTACCACATGGCGACCCGCTCACATGGACGATCGAGAGCGAGGACGCCGAGGGCCGCATCGTGGTGCGCACCAGAGGCAACCAGACGCTCACCCTGCGCCTGGAGCCGCCGACAGATGCCGGGGACCAGACGGTGCCCGCCAAGGCGTCCGCTGAAGCCGTGCGCGGTACGCTATTCCGGCAAACCGGCTACGAGCATCAGGGCAGCTATCAGAATGACCAAGTGCTGGCGAGCGCCCTGTATTCGATCATCAAGATTGCCAACACTGCGCCATGGTGGCGCCAATGACCCGTCGCGGCTTCACCAAGATCTTGGCTGGCCTGCTGCTCGCGGGCTGCCAATCGTTTGCGTATCCGGAGAACAAGATGTCGGAACCCGTTGCGCTGTCGCCGCGCCTGCAGACCCTCTTCGCCAAGACCAAGCAGGTTTGCTTTGGCCGCTACGTGATGGAAGTCCCGGCCGAAGCCAAACTACTGTGGGGCTTCCGGGAGTTTCCCGGAAAGATAATTACGCACGTCGGACAAGCGGAACGCTTGAAAGAACGAGCGGAGTCATTTCGTCGCGAGATTCTAAGTAAGGATCGAACTGCCAAGATTAGCTATTTTGGTCAGGCGGCGACTTCGCGAAGCTGGGAAATTCGATATTTTGAAGACCAGCTCTCGATCGACTACGGGGTGGAAATGAAGCATACCTACGTAGCATCTGGTTCGAATCTGTTCGAGTGGTTTACTGGTGGCGATAAGCTCGCTCCCTTAGTGCGTGGCATCCGGGCACGCGACAACGCAGACATTCCCACGGCCCCCGGCGTCTGCATCGACCACGGCTTCGTCGCGGACGCGTCCGGCAGCTACCAGGAAATCTTCGGCGCGGGCATTCGGCTGCCCAGCCTGCCCGATGTCAGCTTTTCAGTGGACTCCAACAAGCTGGCCAGCGTGGACGGCGAACCTGGTCTGCTGACTTCGATTGCCGAGCAAAGGAAGTACCTGGGTAGCCGCTACCCGAAATTGACGACCCTGCGCGAGGGCAAGCGCACGGTCGGCGTCTGGCAAGGGGAAGAATCGCTGGTCCGCCGTGCGGATGGCACACATGACTTCGAGTGGGAAGCTGTTGGCAGGGATCGAACGACGCTGCATCCGGCAGTGATCGGCGCCAAGATGTACACGAAGGTGGCGGCCAATCGCATCGGCGCTGCTGATCAGGCCTCGCTGACGGACGAGGAAGCTGTAGCCCTCTGGGACAGGCTGCTGGATGGTGTGCGTTTCCGTGTCAACGCGCCCCCGACACAGACCAGCGATCCGGTCACGGTGCGCTCGGGCGAAACCACCCCGCTGTCCGGCATCTGGCGCGCCTCGCTTCCGCCCGGACACCCTCAGGCGGATTGGGTAGCCAGCAAATCCGGCATCCTGCGGCAAAAAGGAATGCCAATGATCCGCTTCGGGCTTTCGCCGTCCGACGAAGCGCTGGTTGTCTGGACGTGGGTGGGCGAGGCCAGCACATGAGCCGCCGCATCATCACGGTTGGCGATATGACCGACCACAATGGTGTGGTGGCCACGGGTTCCCCCAAATACAAGCTCTGGGGGCGCGCCGGTTGCGCGGCTGCATGACGACGTGGATTGCCCAACAGCCGCGCCCGCCAAGCGCGTCCGCTAACTATCCAAGGCCTCCCCCAACAACCGACTATTAGGCCAATTCCCATCAACCGCCAATTCCCTGGCAACATCCCTGAGCGTTTCCATCACGGCCAGCGTGGCCCGCGACGGCGGCCGCGCGGCCGCATAGCCGATCATCCGATGCAATTCCAGCCCTCGAATCGGCAAGGCCTGCAGACGCTGCGCCTGCAGTTCGTCGCGTATCGCCGCGGCAAAGTGCACGGTCCAGCCGAACCCGCGCGCCACCAGGCGCCTGGCCACCTCGATCGATTCGACCTCCATCGTGACTTGCAGCTCCACCTCCTGGCGCGCCGCCAGGGCTTCCAGCGCCAGGCGCACGCCTGACTTGGACACCCCGGTCAGGATCAGCGGCAGGCCCTGCAGCTGTTCAATGTCCACGGGCCCATCCCCCAGCAGCGCATCGCCCCAGGGGCCGATCGCGCACAGGCTTTCGGCAACCAGCGGCACCACCGAGACCCCGGGGCTCGACACCGGTCCGCTCAGCAGCCCGACGTCGAGCGTGCCTTGCAGCAGCGCATCCTGTAGCGCGGGCGCAAAGTTCTCGACCAGCCGCAGCCGGATTTCCGGATAGCGCTGGCGCAGCGCTTCGGCCAGCGGGATGAACAGCAGCGGCGCCAGCGCCGGGGTCAGTCCCAGCGCCACCAGCCCGCGCGGAGAGGCCGCCAGGTCGGCGATGTCGACCTTGACCTGGTCGGCATAGCGCAGCAGGAAGGACGCGCCGTCCAGCAGCACCAGGCCTTCCGGCGTGGGCGTGGCGCCGCGCACATGGCGTTCCAGCAGCCGCACGCCCAGCTCTTCCTCGAGCAGCCGGATCTGCCGGCTCAGCGCGGGCTGCGCGATATGCAGCGCAGCCGAGGCGCGGCCGAAGTGCTGCAGCGTGGCCAGCACCTTGAAATAGCGAAGCTGTCGGAGATCCATCGTCATGCCTCAGGATAGTCGCCTAGTCGTGCAATCGATTGCACGACTAGGCGCAAAAAAAGGCGGAGCCATATGGCGCCGCCTTACAGGGGCCGGGTTGATGCCCGCACCACCAGCTCGGGCGTCAGCAGGGTCCGCGCCGTGGTGGCAATGCTGCCGTCGAGCGCGCCCAGCATCAGCGCCGCCGCGCGCGTGCCCATCTCGTAGAACGGCACGCGGATGGTGGTCAGTGCCGGCGACACCGCGTGCATCAGCAGCATGTCGTTATGGCCGACCACGGACAGGTCCGACGGGCAGCTGCCGCCCGCCGCGCGCACGGCCGCATAGCAGCCGAGCGCCAGGAAATCATTGGCGGCCACCACCGCGGTGATGCGCTGCCGCCGCGACAGCAGCTGCGCGCACGCGGCCTGGCCGGCGTCTTCGGTATAGGCCGGCGCATGCACCACCGGGCATTGGGATGCAGACAGGCCCAGGTCCGCCACGGCCTGCAGGAAGCCTGCCTCGCGTTCATGCCCGGTCGACAGGCTGGATGGCCCGGCAACATGCCCGATGCGGCGGTGGCCCAGCGCGTGCAGATGGCCGACGGCCAGCGCCATCGCCTGGCGGTTGTCGCCGACCACGCTCGACACGCGCCCCGCATCGTCGCTGCGGTTGACCATCACAATGGGCACGCCCTGCGCCAGGCAGTGCGCCACCACGGGGTCGTTGCGCTCGGCGGTGGCCAGGATCAGGCCATCCACCTGGCGCGCCAGCAGCTGGTCGACGATAAAGGTCTGGCGCGCCTTGTCGCCGCCGGCATTGGCCACGATCGGGATATAGCGATGCCGGGACAGGGCGTTCTCGATGCCCAGCACGATCGGCGGAAACACCGGGCTGCCGATGTCAGGCACCACCACGCCGATGGTGCCTGAGCGCCGCGTGCGCAGTGCCGCCGCGATGCGGTTGGGCGAGTAGTGCAGGTCCTGCGCCGCCTTGAGCACGCGCGCCACCAGCTCGTCGCCGATGCGGTGGCGGGTCTCGGGATTGAGCACGCGCGACACGGTCGACGGATGGACGTCCAGTGCCTCGGCGATCTGCTTGATGGTGGGTTTGCTCATCGCTGTGGTGCCATGTGCGGCAGGCTGCTCGCCATACCTTCTGGTTATCGGGATGCCGCCAAAAAGTGGATTGGACGCCGGGCCGCGGCCATTCCTAGAATCGGCCTCGATGCCGGCCAGCTTCGCGTTTGCCGTGCAATCGATTGCATTGTAATCTGCTGACAAAGCGGTGCCAAGTCGCAGATCGACCCGGACCAGAAGGACATCAAGGACAAGGAGAGGCACATGAAAGGAGCGGTTTCGCTCGCCGGCAGGGCGCCGGTGTACCAGGAGTTTGACGATCCCACCCCGGCGGGCGGGCAGGTGGTGGTCGACGTAGGCGCCGCGGCGCTGTCACGGCTGGATATGGCCATTGCCGAGGGCCGGCACTACATCAAGCCGGCGGCGGGCAGCTTTGTCGTCGGGCGCGAGGGCGTGGGGCGCCTTGCGGATGGCCAACGGGTCTACTTCAACGTCAACGCACCGGTCGCGCCGTTCGGCTCGATGGCGCAGCGCGCGCTGGTGGATCCGGCGCTGACCTTCCCGGTGCCGGACGGCATCGATGACGAACGCGCTGCCGCGCTCGGCAATGCCGGCCTGGCGGCATGGCTGCCGCTGTCGTGGCGGGCGCGCATGCAGCCGGGCGAGACCGTGCTCGTGCTCGGCGCGACCGGTATCTCGGGATTGCTGGCGGTGGCCGCGGCAAAGCTGCTGGGCGCCGGCCGCGTGATCGCGGCAGGGCGCAATGTGCAGGCGCTGCAGCGCGCACGCCGGCTTGGCGCGGATGCGGTGGTGCCGCTCGACCAGCCCGGCGACCTGCTCGACGCCTACCGCAACGCGGCCGACGGCAATGTCGATATCGTGCTGGACTACCTGTGCGGCGCGCCGGCAGAGGCCGCGCTGCTGGCGCTTGGTCACGGCGGGCGGCTGGTCCATATCGGCACCACGGTGGCGCCCACCATTGCCTTTGCCGGCGCCGCGGCGCGCAAGGCGTGCTTCGACATCATGGGCTTTGCCTACTACCACGCGCCCGTCGAGGTCCAGGCGCAGGCCTATGCCGAGCTATGCCGGCATACCGCGGCAGGGCGCATGGAAATCGATATCGTCACCGCGCCGCTGGAGGATGTCGGGCAAGTGTGGGCCGCGCAGGCCAGGGGCGCGCGCCAGCGTTTCGTGCTGGTGCCCTGAGTCGGCAGGGGTTCTTGCCAAACGGCATCGAGCGATGCCGTTTGGTCATGACGCCGGAAGCACAAGCCGGGTCGGACCGCCGCGTCCGCGCATGGCGCCGGACTGGCGACAGCCAGCACTTCCACGATTGCGTGGAAATCAAATGCCGGCGGTCGCGTGTCCTGGATGATCTCCGGAGCGAGCACTTCAGCGCCCGCGGCTTTGGCGCCAGGTTGCAGGGCGCCGGCCGGGCACGTTCAATATCTCCGTGAGTCGAAAGAAGTTCAGGGCAAGGGCGGCTTGGGCAGACGGGTCTCCCCCGGTTCGAGTTTCAGTTCGACATCGAGACGGAAGCGGCCGCCATCGACCGGCTCAAAATCGCGCAGCAGCGAGCCGACGGCGCCAAAAGCCGCGTCGCTGAAGGCAAAGGGATCCAGGGCATCGAAGATCTGCGTGGTCAGCACCTTGTGCCCTGGCGCGATGGCGATGAAGTGGAGATGGGCCGGGCGCATGTGGTCGCGGTTCTGCAGGGCCAGGAGGTCGCCGCAGGGGCCGTCGATCGGGACGCCGTAGCCTGAGGGCCGCACGCTCTCGAACCAGAAGCGCCCGTCGGCATCGGTCTCGAACGCGGCACGCAGGTTCATGTCCTCCTGGTGTTCGTCCTGATTCTCGTACAGGCCGCTTGGCGCCGCCTGCCACGTCTCCACGCGCGCGCCGGCGATCGGCGTGCCGTCGATCGACACGACGCGTCCCTGGACGAACAGCGGATCGCCCGTGGTGTCCGGGGTTGCGATGTGCGCGCCGTTGACGCGAACCGGCTGGTTCGCACGCCAGAACGGGCCGATCAGCGCGGGCTCGGTGCCGCCGGCTGCAAGCACGGCCTTGGCATCCATCAGAAGCACCAGCGTGGCAAGCCCGAGAATATCCGCCAGCAAAATGCCCTCGTGCTTTTTCGGTCCGGTGGCCTGGCCGATGCGGACCATGAAGTCCAGGCCATGGTGGAGTTCCTCATAGGTCAGTTGGACCTCTGACGCGAAGGCGTGCGCATGCCGGATAAGCGCATCAAGAATGGTTCTGGTGCGCGGGTCGTGCGTCCCGGAATTCGCTTTGAGCACGGCCTTCAGCAGTGCCTCGGGGGTGGCTGGAATCGATTGCGCGTTCGATGCGGATGGCGCGAGCGCGCTTTCTGCGGAGGCAGATGTCATGATGGTCGGCTCCTGATGATTGAAAGAGTGGTTGTTGCCTGGCGAGGAGACGGGCATTGGCGCCCGGTCTCAGTCGCCCTGGATACGTGCCTTGGTCGCGACTTCGGCCCAGCGCGGGACATCTTCCGCGACCCGGGCAGCGAGTTCTGTGGGCTGGCTCGCCACGACCTCGAAGCCGAGATCGCTCGCCTGCTGCCGCACTTCGCTGCTCTGCAGGATGCGGCGGACCTCGGCGTGCAGGCGGCGGACCGCGGCTTCGGGCGCGCCTGCCGGAGCAAACAGCGCCTGTATGGTCTCTGAACGATAGCCCGGAAAGCCGGATTCGGCCACGGTCGGAATCTGCGGCAGGCCGGGCCAGCGCCGCAGGCTACCGACCGCAAGCACCCTGAGCGACCCGGCGGCGATATGGGCCTTGGCGGCCGGAAGCGCGGTCAACCCGCAGTCGACCTGGCCGCTGAGCACCGCCTGAACCGCCGGCGCGGCGCCGTTGTAGGGTACGTGCAGGAGACCGATGCCCGCGCGCTGCCACAGCAGTTCGCCGCCGAGATGGACGCTGTTGCCTTTGCCGGGCGTCGAGTAAGTGAACCCGCCCGGGCGCTTGCGGGCGGCTTCGATCAGCCCCGGAAGGCTGCCAATGCTGCTCTGGCTCGGCACCACGATCACGTCGGGCGAACTGACTGCCAACGTGATCGGCGCGAACTGGCGCAAGGGGTCGTAGGGACGCTTGTCAGGGAAAAGCGCGGGGTTCGTAACGAAGGATGAGGAGACGAATAACAGTGTCTGGCCATCGGGCGCGGCGCGTGCTACGGCGGCGATGCCGATGTTGCCGCCCGCGCCGGCGCGGTTGTCGACCAGCACTGGCTGGCCCAGTGCATCGCTGAGACGGACAGCCACGATACGAGCGATGATGTCCGAGGTGCCGCCGGCGGCGAAGGGGACGATGATGCGCACCGCCCCTTTTGGCGACCAGTCTTCAGCGGCCTTGGCGCAGGCGTCGAACCTAACCGCGGCCGCGGCAAGTCCCGCCACCGCCTTCAATGCGCCGCGCCTGCTCATCCCTGCGGGCAACGTGTGTGACGCCTCACTCAGTGTCATGGTTGTCTCCTCGTTGCCCGCTCGTACGGGTCGCGGCGGCCGTCTTCAGTCTGCGGCGCGGTGTTCCGCCTTGTCCGCTTCCGTTTCCGTGATGTAGCCGTCCTTGCCATAGACGAGACCGGTGGCCTCGGCTGCCTTCACTACGTCCGGGTGCCAGGCGATGCGGCCGCACTCCTCGTCGGTGCCGCCGACCACCGAGTACACGACCAGGGCGTGGTCGTTCGGGTTGCGGAAGCCTCTCATCACGCCGATCGGGCAGGAGATCACATCCCACTGGTTCAGCATCAGCGAGTACTGGCCCTTCTCGCCCCAGATGACTTCCATCTGGCCATTCAACGGGCAGAACACTTCCTCGGTCTTGTGCGCGTGCAGGCTGGCGCCTTGCCCGACCGGGATTTCGATAAAGGTCACGCCGAAGCGGTGGTTACCCGGAATCGCCGGCTCGACGCCTTTGTTCTCGAGCACGCCGCGGTTCATGATCTTGTAGATGTTCTTCTTCATGCCGGGCAGGCGGCTTTCGATGAAGGTCTCACCGTAAGGTTTGACCTTGCCCCAGCGCGCGATGCGGGTGGCTTCCATTTCCTGAGGAGTGGGATCCATGCTGATTCCTTGGTGCAATGAAGTTGGGAGAACGGAAGGGCGATTGCCTTCTGTCCGTGCAACTTTAAGAAGCGCTCAGCGATTAATCCATTACCATTTTTCTCGCGACTCGATAACATTTCGGTATCGAGAACTTGCGAGACTTCGGTACTTTGTCGTGAGGGTATCCTGCCGGCCGATGGAATCTTCTCCCTTTAGGGAGTGGCCTTGATGCTTCAGCCTTCCGCGCTGCCGCGCGCCAGCCGCGCGGCGGCGCGCAGGCTGCGCACGATGCGGTCGAAGGCGGCGGCACGCGCCTCGTCGGTGCGCTGGCGCAAGACGAACGACGGGTGGTAGGTGGCGATGACAAGCCGTCCCTCGTGCTCGACTGGCGTCTCCATCATTCCAGCCAGCGACACGCTCTTGCGGCCCAGCACCGCACGAGCTGCGGTGGCGCCAAGCGCGACCACGACCCTGGGCCCGACTTTCTTCAGTTCGCGCTCCAGCCACAGGTTGCAGGCCTCGATCTCCTGCTGCGCCGGTGACTTGTGCAGCCGGCGCTTGCCGCGCCATTCGAACTTGAAGTGCTTGACCGCATTGGTCATGAAGAGCTTGTCGCGCTCCAGCCCCGCGCTGGCCAGTGCTTCGTCCAGCAGGTGCCCGGCCGGGCCGACGAAGGGGGAGCCCTGCAGGTCTTCCTGCGCCCCCGGCTGCTCGCCGACCAGCATGATGCGCGCATGCGTGGCGCCGGCGCCGGGCACGCCCTGGGTGGCATTGCGCCACAACGGGCAACGCCGGCATTGGTTCAGTTCATCGCGGCTGACGGGCAGCTTCCGGTGCTCGGGCATGGCGGCACGGCGCACTGTGCTGCTGTCGGTCTCATCCTGTGGCCGCTTCGGTCGCCGATTCTTCAGCGTCGGCCATGGCCGCGGATGCCGCATGGGGCTGGGCGTCTGGCTCGGCGGCGCGGATGCGCAGCACGGTCTGGCGTGAAGTGCTGAAGCGCCGCGCGGTCTCGCTCACTGAATTGCCCGCGGCCAGCGCGTTCAGGATCGCATGGCGCTGTTCAGGCGTGTGCTTGGGCGGACGGCCCACCTGACGTCCCATGGCCTTGGCCGCGGCCAGGCTCTCGCGCACGCGCACGCTGCGGGTGGCGCCTTCCAGCGCGGCGATCGCGCGCAGCACCTCGACCGCCTCCGGCGGCGTGGCGTTGGCCAAGTCGTCACGGGACAGCTGCACGCAATACAACGCCACGCCCAGCAGGCGGAAGCGCCGGATGGTGGCCAGCACCTCGGGCACGCTCCAGCCCAGGCTGCACAGCCGCAGCGACACGACCGAGTCGGCCGGCTGCACCTGATGTTGCAGCGCGCGCAGGCGTGGGCGCTGCAGCGCGGGCACTGACGCGAGCTCTTCTTCCCAGAAGGCATGGCGCATATCTACGCCATAGCCGGCCTCGCGCGCGGCTTGCAGTTCGTCCATCATGGCCGGCTGGCCATCGGCACAATTAGAGTAGAGGAATGAGGTCGGCATGGTGGTGATGGACGGCACGGACGCGCCGTACGGTATCGGTTGCTTTTCGGACAGGGACAATCCCTGGTTCGGCTTACTGCGCCACGCCGCAAATTTCATGCCGCGCTTGCCCCGGACAGGGCAAAGGTGAGCAGGCTCCCATGGCGCGGCATGCAGGCGAATGAAGCTGCGGCAAGCCCTGTCCGGCCGACGCGGCGCCGCGGGCACAATTACAAGGCTTCGCGCAGGAATTGCAATGACTGCAGTTGCGCTGCCTGCGCCGGCGCGGCTCTTCAGCGGATTTGAAGGACTCGCACAATGGGACGCGTCCCGCGCCCGCGAGCGGGACGCTACGATGACGCGGTCATCACCTGCCGTACCGCAACTGCCTCATGACCTTTGTCGTGACGGATGCCTGCATCCAGTGCCGCCATACCGATTGCGTCGAAGTCTGCCCGATGTCGTGCTTCCACGAAGGGCCCAACTTCCTCGCCATCGACCCCGACCAGTGCATCGATTGCTCGATGTGCGTGCCGCTGTGCCCGGTCGGCGCGATCTACTCGGAGCATGACCTGCCCGAAGACCAACGGCATTTCATTGCCCTCAATGCCGAACTGTCGCGGCGCGCGGACTGGCTGCCACTGTTGAAAGCCAAGGGGCCAATCCCCGGCCACGCGCAGTGGGCCGACCATCCTGACCGCTTGTCGTTGCTCAAGCGCTAGCGCAAGCGCTGCGGCGTGGCGCCGTAGTCCGGGAAGGCTTCCTTCAGGGTGAGCACGGTGCCGGTCAGCGTGCCATCGTAGCCGGGCAGTGCATTGACGCGCTGGCGGAAGGCTTCGCTGGTGAGCGCATCCACCGCGCCGGCCAGTGCCGCGCTGCGCAGCTTGGCGCGCTCGATCGCAAAGAAGTAGCGCTCCTTGATCACCGGCACGAACGCCAGCCCGAAGCGCCGCGCCGCGGTTTCCACGCCAAATCCCACGTCCGCCATGCCGCTGCCGATATACGCGGCCACCGCGGCGTGGGTGAATTCACCGTTGCTGTAGCCCTCGATGCGGGCCGTGTCGATGCCGCGCGCGGCCAGCATCAGGTCCAGCAGCAGGCGCGTGCCCGAGCCCACCTGGCGGTTGACGAAGCGCACCTCGCGCCGGGTCAGGTCTTCCAGCGTGTGGATGCCAAGCGGGTTGTCCGGCCGCACGAACAGTCCCTGGCTGCGCACCGCAAGGTGCACCAGGCAGTGGGTGTCCGGCTTGAGCCAGGTGGTGAAATGCCGCCACATGCCGTGCTCGAACTCGCCCACCGGCACATGGAAGCCGGCGATATCGCAGGCGCCTTCGGCCAGTGCCGCCACGGCCTCGACGCTGCCGCAGTATTTCAGGTCGTGCCGCACCTGCTGCTCGTCGAGGAAGTCGCGCAGCGCCGCCACCGCGAAGCCGTGGCTGGCATGCAGCCGCGCCGTGGCTTCGGGCTGGTCCATCAGCTTCTTCAACTCGATCTCCAGCTCGGACGCCAGGCTGTCCAGCGTCGGCGACAGCCGCGCGCCGATCCGCTTGCTGGCCCACACCAGCTGCTGCGCCAGTGGCGTCAGCGCGCTGCCGCGCCCGCGGGTCTTGTCGATCAGCGGGCCGCCGAACAGCGCCTCGGCATCGCGCAGGATGCCCCAGGCATAGCGATACGACAGCGATACCGCCTGCGCCGAGTGGCTGATGCTGCCGGATTCCTCGATATGACCGAGCAGGGCCACCAGCCGGGACACGTCCAGGGCCTCGCCACCGGGGCTGGCGTCGTCCCGGATCTGCAGGTGCGGGTGGATCGAGATGCGGATCATATGTAGAAAATAGCTTATTGAAGGGCCGCTGTCACTCCCATATAGTCCATCCAACGGGAAAAACGGCGACGTCACAGCCCGTAAATAGGAAAAAAATAGCATATAAGAGGCCGCGCTGCCGATCTGTGCGACGCCTCACAGGAGACGCTATGCCAGAAATTTCCCCCCACGCACCGGCATCCGCCGACGCCTCGCGCATCGCCGCCATCGTGGCGGCACGCCAGGACATGCCGGGCGCCTTGCTGCCGATCCTGCATGAGATCCAGGACACACAGGGCTATATCCCCGACGCCGCCGTGCCCGTGATTGCCCGCGCGCTGAACCTGTCGCGCGCCGAGGTGCATGGCGTGATCACCTTCTACCACCACTTCCGCCAGCAGCCGGCCGGCCGCCACGTGGTGCAGGTCTGCCGCGCCGAAGCCTGCCAGTCGGTCGGCGCCGAAGCGCTGGCCGAGCATGCGCAGCGCGCACTTGGCTGTGGCTTCCATGAAACCACCGCGGACGGGCAGGTGACGCTGGAGCCGGTTTATTGCCTGGGCCAGTGCGCCTGCGGCCCGGCGGTGATGGTCGGCGAGCAACTGCACGGCTATGTCGATGCCAGGCGCTTCGACGCGCTGGTGCGCTCGCTGCGCGAGTCGTCCGCGGAAAAGACCACGGAAGCCGCGGAGGCACAGGCATGATCACGATCACCACCATCTTCGTGCCGCGCGATTCCACCGCGCTGGCGCTGGGCGCCGACGACGTGGCCCGTGCCATCGCGCGTGAAGCCGCGGCGCGCAACGAGCACGTGCGCATTGTGCGCAATGGCTCGCGCGGCATGTTCTGGCTGGAGCCGCTGGTCGAGGTGCAGACCGGAGCCGGCCGCGTGGCCTATGGCCCAGTGAGCGCCGCAGACGTGCCGGAATTGTTCGACGCCGGCTTGCTGCAAGGCGGCGAGCACGCGCTGTCGCAGGGCGTCACCGAAGAGATCCCCTTCCTGAAGCAGCAGGAGCGCCTGACCTTCGCCCGCGTTGGCATCACCGATCCGCTGTCGCTGGACGACTACCGCGCGCATGAGGGCTTTGCCGGCCTGGAACGCGCGCTGGCGATGCAGCCGGCCGAGATCGTGCAGGAGGTCACCGACTCCGGCCTGCGCGGCCGCGGCGGCGCGGCGTTCCCGACCGGCATCAAGTGGAAGACCGTGCTGGGAGCGCAGTCCGCGGTCAAGTACATCGTCTGCAATGCCGACGAGGGTGACTCGGGCACGTTCTCCGACCGCATGGTGATGGAAGACGACCCGTTCATGCTGATCGAAGGCATGACCATCGCCGCGCTGGCGGTGGGTGCGGAGCAGGGCTACATCTACTGCCGTTCCGAATATCCGCACGCGATTGCCGTGCTGGAAAGCGCGATCGGCATCGCCAACGCCGCCGGCTGGCTCGGCGACGATATCCGCGGCAGCGGCAAGCGCTTTCACCTGGAAGTGCGCAAGGGCGCCGGCGCCTATGTCTGCGGCGAGGAAACCGCGCTGCTGGAAAGCCTGGAAGGACGGCGCGGCGTGGTGCGCGCCAAGCCGCCGCTGCCGGCGCTGCAGGGGCTGTTCGGCAAGCCCACCGTGATCAACAACGTGATCTCGCTGGCCACCGTGCCGGTGATCCTGGCGCGCGGCGCGCAGTACTACCGCGACTACGGCATGGGCCGCTCGCGCGGCACGCTGCCGTTCCAGCTGGCCGGCAACATCAAGCGGGGCGGGCTGGTGGAGAAGGCGTTCGGCGTCACGCTGCGCGAGCTGCTGGTCGACTACGGCGGCGGCACCCGCAGCGGCCGCGCCATCCGTGCGGTGCAGGTGGGCGGACCGCTGGGCGCCTACCTGCCAGAGTCGCGCTTCGACGTGCCGCTGGACTATGAAGCCTATGCCGCGTTCGGCGGCGTGGTCGGCCACGGCGGCATCGTGGTGTTCGATGAAACCGTCGACATGGCCAAGCAGGCCCGCTACGCGATGGAGTTCTGCGCGATCGAATCGTGCGGCAAGTGCACCCCGTGCCGGATCGGCTCGACCCGCGGTGTTGAAGTGATGGACCGCATCATCGCCGGCGAGCAACCCGTCAAGCATGTCGCATTGGTGCGCGACCTGTGCGACACCATGCTCAACGGCTCGCTGTGCGCGATGGGCGGCATGACGCCATACCCGGTGCTGTCCGCGCTGAATGAATTCCCCGAGGACTTCGGCCTCGCCTCCAACCCAGCCAAGGCCGCCTGAGCCAGGTCCAGCAGAGACACGGGAGACAAACCGCCATGAACGCCCGCAACGAGATCGATTTCGGCACGCCCGCCAGCCCATCCACCGAACTGGTCACCCTGGAGGTCGATGGCGTCAGCGTCACCGTGCCCGCCGGCACCTCTGTGATGCGCGCCGCGATGGAAGCGCAGATCGCCGTCCCCAAGCTGTGCGCCACCGACAGCCTCGAAGCCTTCGGCTCATGCCGGCTGTGCCTGGTCGAGATCGAAGGGCGCCGCGGCTATCCGGCATCGTGCACCACGCCGGTTGAAGCCGGCATGAAGGTCAAGACCCAGAGCGACAAGCTGGCCGACCTGCGCCGCGGCGTGATGGAACTGTATATCTCCGACCATCCGCTCGATTGCCTGACCTGCCCGACCAACGGCAATTGCGAACTGCAGGACATGGCCGGCGTGGTCGGCCTGCGTGAAGTGCGCTACAACGACGGCGGCCCGGAAGCTGCGCCGATCGCGACGCACACGCAGATGAAGAAGGACGAGTCCAATCCTTACTTCACCTACGACCCCTCCAAGTGCATCGTCTGCAACCGCTGCGTGCGTGCCTGCGAGGAAACGCAGGGCACCTTCGCCCTGACCATCAGCGGCCGCGGTTTCGATTCCCGCGTCTCGCCCGGCACCAGCCAGTCGTTCATGGAATCGGACTGCGTCTCGTGCGGCGCCTGCGTGCAGGCCTGCCCGACCGCGACGCTGACCGAGACCTCTATCATCAAGTTCGGCCAGCCCTCGCACAGCACCGTGACCACCTGTGCCTATTGCGGCGTGGGCTGTTCGTTCAAGGCCGAGATGAAGGGCAATGAAGTGGTGCGCATGGTGCCGTACAAGGACGGCAAGGCCAATGAAGGCCACGCCTGCGTCAAGGGACGCTTTGCCTGGGGCTACGCCACGCACAAGGACCGCATCCTCAAGCCGATGATCCGCGCCAAGATCACCGATCCGTGGCGCGAGGTGTCGTGGGAAGAGGCGATCGACTACGCCGCGTCGCAGTTCAAGCGTATCCAGGCCGAGCACGGCAAGGACTCCATCGGCGGCATCGTGTCGTCGCGCTGCACCAATGAAGAGGGCTACCTGGTGCAGAAGCTGGTGCGCGCCGCCTTCGGCAACAACAACGTCGACACCTGCGCGCGCGTGTGCCATTCGCCGACCGGCTACGGCCTGAAGCAGACCCTGGGCGAATCGGCCGGCACGCAGACCTTCAAGTCGGTGGAGAAGGCCGACGTGATCATGGTGATCGGCGCCAACCCGACCGACGGCCACCCGGTCTTTGCCTCGCGCATGAAGAAGCGCCTGCGCGCCGGCGCCAGGCTGATCGTAGTCGATCCGCGCCGCATCGACCTGGTCGACTCCCCGCATATCCGTGCCGACTATCACCTGCAACTGCGCCCGGGCACCAACGTGGCACTGGTGACCTCGCTGGCCCACGTGATCGTCACCGAAGGCCTGCTCAATGAAGCCTTCATCGCCGAGCGCTGCGAGGACCGCGCCTTCCAGCAATGGCGCGATTTCGTCTCGCTGCCGGAGAACTCGCCGGAGGCGATGGAAAGCGTGACCGGCATTCCGGCAGAACAGCTGCGCGGTGCCGCACGCCTGTATGCCACCGGCGGCAACGCTGCGATCTACTACGGCCTGGGCGTGACCGAGCATGCGCAAGGCTCCACCACCGTGATGGGCATTGCCAACCTGGCCATGGCCACCGGCAATATCGGCCGCGAAGGCGTGGGCGTGAACCCGCTGCGCGGGCAGAACAATGTGCAGGGCTCGTGCGACATCGGCTCGTTCCCACATGAGCTGCCGGGCTACCGCCACGTGTCGGACTCGACCACGCGCGGCCTGTTCGAAGCCGCGTGGAATGTCGAGATCAGCCCCGAGCCGGGCCTGCGCATTCCCAATATGTTCGAAGCCGCGCTGGCAGGAAGCTTCAAGGGACTGTATTGCCAGGGCGAGGACATCGTCCAGTCCGACCCGAATACGCAGCACGTGTCCGAGGCGCTGTCGTCGATGGAATGCATCGTGGTGCAGGACATCTTCCTCAACGAGACCGCCAAGTACGCCCACGTGTTCCTGCCGGGCTCGTCCTTCCTGGAAAAGGACGGCACCTTCACCAATGCCGAGCGCCGCATCTCGCGCGTGCGCAAGGTGATGCCGCCCAAGGCCCGCTATGCCGACTGGGAAGCGACCATCCTGCTGGCCAACGCGCTCGGCTATCCGATGGAATACAAGCATCCGTCGGAGATCATGGACGAGATCGCGCGCCTGACGCCGACCTTCGCGGGTGTCAGCTACAAGCGCCTGGACCAGCTCGGCAGCATCCAGTGGCCGTGCAACGCCGACGCGCCGGAAGGCACGCCGACCATGCATATCGACGCCTTCGTGCGCGGCAAGGGCAAGTTCATCATCACCAAGTACGTGCCCACGACCGAGAAGATCACGCGCGCCTTCCCGCTGATCCTGACCACCGGCCGCATCTTGTCGCAATACAACGTCGGCGCGCAGACGCGCCGTACCGACAACGTCTACTGGCATGCCGAGGACCGGCTGGAGATCCATCCGCACGATGCCGAGGAGCGCGGCATCAAGGACGGCGACTGGGTCGGGGTGCAGAGCCGGGCAGGCGACACGGTGTTGCGTGCCATCGTCAGCGAGCGCATGCAGCCGGGCGTGGTCTACACCACCTTCCACTTCCCGGAATCCGGCGCCAACGTGATCACCACCGACAACTCCGACTGGGCCACCAACTGCCCGGAGTACAAGGTCACCGCGGTGCAGGTGCTGCCGGTGGCGCAGCCGTCGGCGTGGCAGCGGGAGTACCAGGAGTTCAACACCCAGCAGCTGCAACTGCTGGAAGCCGCCAGCGCCGACCCGGCGCAGGCCGTACGCTGAGCGGAGGGCCGCACCATGATGCGCTGCATGCAGTCACCGGAGCTACATCCGGCCGCGGCCGGAGACGCCGCACCGGTTACCCACAGCACCTTCGCCGTCAGCCGCTGGCGCCGCGGCGAGCTGATGCTGAGCCCCGATGAAGTGGCCGAGGAAGTGCCGGTCGCGCTGGTGTACAACGGCATCTCGCACGCGGTGATGCTGGCGACGCCGGCCGACCTGGAAGACTTTGCGCTCGGGTTCAGCCTGAGCGAAGGCATCGTTACCCGTGCCGCCGATGTCTATGACATCGAAATCGACACGCGCGAGGAAGGCATCGCGGTGCAGCTGGAGATCGCATCGGAAGCCTTCATGCGGCTCAAGGACCGCCGCCGCTCGCTGGCCGGGCGCACCGGCTGCGGGCTGTGCGGCACCGAATCGCTGGAACAGGTGATGCGCCTGCCGGCACCGGTGCGCAGCGATGCCAGCTTCCACACCGACGTGATCCAGGCCGCCTTCGTGCAACTGCAACTGCGACAGGAGCTGCAGCAACACACGGGTGCGACGCATGCTGCCGCATGGCTGCGTGCCGATGGCCACGTATCACTGGTGCGCGAAGACGTGGGCCGCCACAACGCGCTGGACAAGCTGGCGGGCGCGCTCGCCCGCAGCGGCGAGGACATCTCCAGCGGAGCCGTGCTGGTGACCAGCCGCGCCAGCTATGAAATGGTACTGAAGACCGCCGCCATCGGCGCCGGCGTGCTGGCAGCAGTGTCCGCACCGACGGCGCTGGCCGTGCGGCTTGCCGAACAAGCCAATATCACCCTGGCCGGCTTCGTGCGCGCAGGCGCGCACGTGGTGTACGCCCATCCCCAACGTCTGCAGCACGAAGTGAGTCTGGCATGAAGATCGACAACCTCATCACCATGGCCAACCAGATCGGCAGCTTCTTCGAGGCCATGCCGGATCGTGAGGAGGCTGTCTCGGATATTGCGGGGCACATCAAGCGGTTTTGGGAGCCGCGGATGCGCAAGGCCCTGCTGGGGCATGTGGATGCCGAGGCAGGGAGCGGGCTGCTGGACATCGTGCGCGAAGCGCTGGGGCGCCATCGGGCGATGCTGGAGTAAATGAGGCGCCAAGCAGAAACACCACCTCACCTCAACCTCAACGGCTCCAGCAACGCGCCGTCATACTCCCCGCGCGAAATGCTCCCGAGCTCCAGCATCCGCTGCAGGATATAGACCTGCCGCTGCCGCGCCCGCCTGGGATTGGCCACAGGATTGTTAGCCGAAGGCGCCTTGGGCAACCCGGCCAGCATCGCACACTCCGCCAGCGTCAACTGATCCAGCCGCTTGCCAAAGTAAGTCCGCGCCGCATCGGCAAAGCCATACGCCCCCTGGCCCAGGTAGATCTTGTTCATGTACAGCTCCAGGATCTCGTCCTTGGACAGCGCCTTTTCGATCCGGTATGAGAGCAGCACCTCGTACAGCTTGCGGGTATAGGTCTTGTCCCGCGACAGGTAGAAATTGCGTGCCACCTGCATGGTGATGGTCGATGCCCCCTGCGACAGCTCGTCCGACAGGTTGGCAACGCCGGCACGGACGACGCCGATGTAATCGATGCCGTCATGCACGTAGAAGCGCTCATCCTCGATCGCCACCACGGCTTCGGTCAGCTCGCGCGGTATCTTGCCGATGGGCACGTAGTCGGGCGTATGGCGGAAGGCGGTAAGCGCGTCGAGCGACGGCAGCTGCCGGTTGGCGGTCAGGATGGCAATGGCGGCCAGCAGCGCACCGCCGATCACGGCGAGCACCAGCAGCTTGATGAAGGCGGACCAGAGGCTTTTCATGGCACGTATTGTGCCAGTCGAGCGCGGCTGGGCGCGAGCCCCGCCGCGGCTTCATGCTCGCCGGGATACTGCATGCGGTCGACGCCCGTCGCCGGCGGCGTGTCGTGCAGGTAGCGGATGAAGGCCTCGACCTCGGCGCTCAGCCAGTCCAGGCCCAGCTCCAGCGCGGGCTTTCCGGCTGGATGTCACCCCTCAGACCCAGCCCAGCCAGCGCCAGTAGGTGGCCGCGAACAGCAGCATCATGGCGTAGCCGATGATCGTCACGGGGATGCCGATGCGCGCGAACTGGCGGCCGTTGAAGGTTTCCGTGCCCAGGCACACCATGTTCTGCGGAGCGTTGATCGGCAGGATAAAGCCGAAGCTGACCGTAAAGCCCAGCAGCATGGTCATGCCCACGCGGTTGATGTCGCCGGGCAGCGTCTGCAGCACCGCGATCAGGATCGGCAGCAGCGCGGCGGTCAGCGCGGTGGCGCTGGCAAAGCCCAGGTGGATCAGGATCAGGAAAGCCGACAGGATCGCAAACACCAGCAGCGCGCCGTGCGTCGCCAGCCCGGAATGCGTGACCACGAATTGACCCAGCCACTGGCCGGCGTTGGTGGACAGCAGCGCCGTGCCCAGGCTGATGCCGACGCCGAACACGATCAGCGTGCCCCAGGGCGTGCGTTGCTGCATGGTCTTCCAGTCCATCACGCCGATGCGCGGCATCATCAGGATCACCAGGCCGACGAAGGTCACGGTGGCGGTGTCGAAGCTGTGCAGCTTGCCTTCGGTAGCCCAGAACAGCAGCAGGCCCAGCGATACCGCGGCCAGCCGCTTCTGCGGTGCGCTCATGGGGCCCAGGGCCGACAGCTCGCGCTGCACGGCTTCCTTGCCGCCGGGGATGGCGTCGGTCTCGGCGGGCAGCAGCAAGCGCACCAGGAAATACAGCACCACCGACATCGCGATGGCCCACGGCGCGCCTGCGATCAGCCATTGCAGCCAGGTGATGCGCTCGCCCAGCAGCTTGTCCATGAAGCCCACCGTCAGCAGGTTCTGCGCCGCGGCGGTCTGGATGCCGACGTTCCAGATGCTGGTGGCCTGCGCCACCGTGATCATGATGCCGGCGGCAATATTGGACTTCTTGTCGACGCCGAAGGCGGCGATCACGCCCATCATGATCGGCACCACGCAGGCGCTGCGCGCGGTGGCGCTGGGCACCACCAGGCTCAGCGCGATGGTGACGGCGATCGTGCCGATCAGGATGCGGCGCGTGCTGGTGCCGATGGCAGACAGCGTCACCAGCGCGATGCGCCGGTCCAGCCCGGTCACGGTCATCGCTGCTGAGATAAACAGCGCCGCGGCGACCAGTGCCAGCGCGGTGTTGGAGAACCCCGCCAGTGCCATGCCGAGCGCCTTCGAGGTGCCGTACTGCACCGAGGGGTCGTTGACGGTCGGCGCAAAGCCGATCAGGCCCGCCATCAGCGAGGTGATCATGATGGCGCTGGTCTCATATGACACTGCCTCGGTGATCCACACCACGATGGCGAAGGCGAGGATCGCCAGCATGCGCTGGCCGGCGACGGTCAGCCCCTCGGGCTGCGGGATCGCCAGCACCACCAGCAGCGCAGCGATGGCGGCGAACAGGCCCCAGTGCAGCGTGAGTTTCGGTGTCGGCACGACAGCCTGTGCAGCCGCGGCGGAGGGTGCGGAAGGGGGGGAGGCGGAAGTACCTGTCATCGCCGGCATCCTTTTGGTTGGTGGTCCTGGTCGATACCCCGGGGCACCCGGCCCGGACGGCTCTCGGCGGACAGTGCGGCGCGCCGGCGCTGGGACAGCACGGCCGGCAGGACAGGCAAGTGTCGGTCGCGAGACGGCATCCGTGTGCGGTGTGCCCGGAGCGGCCTCGCTGCTGGCGTGGCCGCCGCGTTCGACATGATAGGAATTTTCCGACTGGCAGCCGGCCCTGTCGAGGGCAACTCCATGCTATTTCCGCCCGTCATGAGCCAGATCAAATCCACGCGTGATCAATGGATACCGGGGCCGCCGCAGGCGTCATACCAGTGAGAAGCTCGCCACATAAGGCCTGGCGGCGGTGTGTGTGCGCAAGCACGCCACCATGGCCCCGGCCGGGTGATGCATGAGCGGGAGTGATCTGAAATAATTGGAGCCGACCATGAAGGTTTTAGTACGGGGACTGAAAGCAGGGCTGGACGCGGCGGCGCTGCGCGAGGCGCTGGCGCGGTATGCGAAGATCCGTTCGGTGGAACTGGTGGAAGCGGGCGACCCGAAGCACCCGTGGGCGTGGGTCGATATCGATGCCAGTGCGCTGACGGTGTGGAAGCTGGTGGCGCGGCTGGACCGGCGCTATATCGCCGGCTGCCACCTGCGCTGGCATGTGCCGGCGTACCGCGCGCGCTGAAGCGCCGGCACGGCATCGGCCCGCATCGCAAGGACAATCGGGAAAGAACAATGATCAAGTGGCTTCAACGCGCAGGATGCCTGCCCGCCCACGCCGTCGTGCCGCAGGCTCCGGCCGCGGCCAGCGTGCAGGGCGGGCATGACCTGGCATTCGACACCATCAGCAATGCGCGCGACCTGGGCGGCCTGGCCGGCGCGGGCGGACGCCGCGTGCGCCAGGGGCGCCTGTACCGCAGCGGCAACCCCGCGCTGGCCAGCGCGGCGGACCTGGAGCGGCTGCAGACGCTGGGGCTCGACATGGTGGTGGATTTCCGTTCGCCCGGCGAGAAGTCGCCTGAAGAGGCCGCCTTCGGCCAGCGCTTCCACTGGGTGGCGGCGCCGGTGCTGGAGGGCAGCATGGCGATGGACGTGCTGATGCCGCGCCTGCGCGCCAGCACGCCGGCACAGATGGATGCCTTCATGCTGGAGGTCTATGGTGACTTCCCGGTGCGCTACCGCGACGCCTTCGCCGGCTTCATGCGCGCCGCGCAGGGCGGCAAGACGCTGCTGTTCCACTGCACCGCCGGCAAGGATCGCACCGGCTTTGCCGCACTGTTGTTGCTGGCGGCGCTGGGCGTGGCGCAGGACGATATCCTGGCCAACTACCTGGAGTCGAACCAGCGCAATGCGCAGTTCAACCAGACTGCGCTGGCGCGCATGGCCGGGCTTGGCGTGGCCCCCGCGGTGATGACGCCGCTGCTGGAAGTCCGCGCCAGCTACCTCGATGCGTCGATGCAGGCCATCGACGCGGGCTGGGGCAGCGTCGACAACTACCTGCGCGACGCGCTCGAAGTGGACGTCGCGCAGCTGCGCGGGCACTACCTGGCAGGCTGACTCAGAGCTGCCCGCATTCGCGCAGGATGCGGGCGGTGTTCAGCGCAATCATCCCTTCTTCATCGGTCGGCAGCACCAGCACCGGCACGCGGCTGTCGTCGCGGCTGATGCGCTGGCTGTTCTCGCCGTTGGCGCCGCCGTCGAGCGCGATGCCGAACAGGCCCGCTAGGTGTTCGCAGATGCGTGCGCGCACCGGCGGCGAGTTGGCGCCGATGCCCGCGGTGAACACCAGCACGTCAAGGCCGCCCAGCGTGGTGGCGAGCTTGCCGATCTCCTGCGCGGCGCGGTAGGCGTAGAAGTCCAGCGCCAGCCGCGCGCGCGGCGCATCGCTGGCCAGCAGCGCGCGCATGTCGCTGCTCACGCCCGACAGTCCCTTCAGCCCGGATTCCTGGTACAGCATCGCCTGGATCTCGGCCGGCTTCATGCCCTGCTGCGCCAGCCACAGCAGCGCGCCGGGATCGACCGAGCCGCAGCGCGTGCCCATGGGCAGGCCGTCGAGCGCGGTCAGGCCCATGGTGCTTTCCACGCTGCGGCCGTCGCGCATGGCGCACAGGCTGGCGCCGTTGCCCAGGTGTGCCACGATCACGCGGCCCTCGGCCAGGTCGGGCGCGACCTGGCGCAGCCGGCGCGCGATGTACTCGTACGACAGTCCGTGGAAGCCATAGCGCCGGATGCCGCGTTCGTAGTACGCGTACGGCAGCGCCATCAGCTGCGCCAGCACGTCGTGGCCGGCATGGAAGGCGGTGTCGAAGCAGGCCACCTGCAGCAGGTCCGGCACGGCCTCGCGCACCGCGCGGATGGCAGTCAGGTTGTGCGGCTGGTGCAGCGGTGCCAGCGGCACCAGCGCCTCCAGCTTTGCGATCACCTCGTCGTCGATGCGCACGGCCTGCGCATAGTCGGCGCCGCCATGCACCACGCGATGGCCGATCGCCACCGGCGGGTTGTCGCGCAGGCCCACGCTGAGCACCAGGCGGAAGGCGGCGTCGTGGTCGGCTACCTGGGCCTGCGGGAAGGTCTCGTCGGCGACCACGCGCCCGTCGGCCATGCGCGCGGTCAGGCGCGGCGCCACGCCGATGCCCTCGATCTGGCCGTGCGCGCTCAGCACCGGGTTGATGTCGGCATTGCCATGCGCGGCGTCGGGCACGGCGTAGACCGAGACCTTGACGCTGGACGAGCCGGCGTTGACAACGAGGATGACGGGATGCACGGCAGGATGGATGGCGGTCACGCTGGATGGACTCCCAAGTGGTTGCGCAAGGGCTGCACGGGAACGGCTCAGACCTGCGCCGCGGCTGCGGCGGTGCGGCGCGCGTGCGCCAGCAGCACGGCAATGGCGCAGCTGCCGATGCGCGCGCGCACGCTGTCGGCCCGGCTGGTGAGGATGATGGGCACGCGCGCGCCCAGCACGATGCCGGCGGCTTCGGCGCCGGCCAGGAAGGTCAGCTGCTTGGCCAGCATATTGCCGGCTTCCAGGTCCGGCATCAGCAGGATGTCGGGGTCGCCGGCCACGTCCGAGTCGATGCCCTTGGTGATGGCGGCCTCGCGGCTGATGGCGTTGTCGAAGGCGAGCGGGCCGTCCAGCACGCCGCCGATGATCTGGCCGCGCCGTGCCATGGTGCACAGCGCCGCGGCGTCGATGGTGGAGGGGATCTTGTCGGTGACGGTTTCCACTGCCGACAGGATCGCCACCTTGGGCCGCTCGATGCCCAGCACGTGCAGCAGGTCGATGGCATTGCGGCAGATATCGGCCTTCTCGTTGAGCGTGGGGAAGATGTTGACCGCCGCATCGGTGATGAACAGCGGCTTGTGGTAGCGCGGCACGTCCATCGCGAACACATGCGACAGGCGCCGCCCGGTGCGCAAGCCACTGGCCGAGGCGGTGACCGCGTGCAGCAACTCGTCGGTGTGCAGGCTGCCTTTCATCAGCAGCTCGGCGTCGCTGGCCCGCACGGCTTCGACCGCGCGCTCGGCCGAGGCATGGCTGTGCGCGGTGTCGATGATCCGGGTGTCGCCCAGCGCAAGTCCATGCGCGGCGGCGACCTGCCGGATGCGCGCGGCGGGCCCGACCAGGATCGGCACGATCAGGCCAAGCTCCGCGGCCTCGAGCGCGCCGCTCAGCGATGAGACATCGCAGGGGTGCGCCACCGCGGTGGGGATGGGCGGCAGCCCGGCGCAGCGCGCGAGCAGCGCAGCGTACTTGTCCGGCGCCTCGGCGGCGGGCGCGGCAAGTCCGGACATGGCAGACGTGGCAGTCGAGGCAGCGCTCATGGCGATGTTCCGAGAGCGGATGCTGGGCAAGGATATTGTTCCGGCGCGGTGGCGTCGAGGGATGGCCCGTCGGTCTCGCACCGGGCGCTCCGCGCACCGCTTTGCTGCAGTGCGCAAGCGCACTGCGCCAGTATAGGCGACGAATTTGTCGGGTTGATGACCAATGGATGCTGCGTGCCGTGAGGCTTTGGGGGGCGCCGGTCAGTGGGTTGCACGGCATCGCCGCGGCTGCTAGGCTTGTTTTAGCTGCAATGCAACAAGCGTCACTCCGGGCGGCGGACAGCGCGCCAGCGCCCGGCAGCGGCGCCAATCAGGGGAAAGTGGAATGACCGCACGCATACCCGCCAAGCCGCCGCAAGGCAGCTCCGGCCCATCACCCTCCACCACGCAGGCCCCTGCAGCCGCCAATCCGTTCGCGGCACTTGGCCAGCCGGCGCTGGAATACTTCACCGACGCCTGGCAGCGCACCGTGCTGCTGTTCGACATCCTGCGCGAGCGCGGCAACGAGACTGCCGAGCATCAGCGTGAGGGCATGCCGCCTGTGCTCGTGTTCGAGCAGGAACTGCTGGCCGACGGCCGCGAACTGCCCGAGCCCGTCAACTACGCGCTGCTGCGCATCGTGCCGCCGGCCAACAGCCCGACCGACCCTGCCAAGCGCGCCTTCGTGGTGATCGACCCGCGCGCGGGCCACGGCCCCGGCATCGGTGGCTTCAAGGCCGACAGCGAGATCGGCATCGCGCTGCGCACCGGGCATCCATGCTATTTCGTCACCTTCTTCCAGGAGCCTTGCCCGGGGCAGACGATCGAATCGGTGGCGCGCGCCGAGGCCGACTTCCTGAAGATCGTCGGCGAGCGGCACCCGGATGCACCCGGCAAGCCCTTCGTCATCGGCAACTGCCAGGCCGGCTGGGCGCTGATGATCGTGGCCGCGGTCGCGCCCGAGCGCACCGGGCCGCTGCTGGTGGCCGGCGCACCGCTGGCGTACTGGTCGGGCGTGCGCGGGCGCAACCCGATGCGCTACAGCGGCGGGCTGCTGGGCGGCTCGTTTCTGGCATCGCTGACCGCCGACATGGGCAATGGCCGCTTCGACGGCGCCTGGCTGGTGCAGAACTTCGAGCAGCTCAATCCGGCCAACACGCTGTGGAAGAAGCTCTACGACGTCTACGCCAAGGCGGACACGGAAGGCCCGCGCTTCCTGGAGTTCGAGCGCTGGTGGGGCGGCCACTTCCTGATGAACCGCGCGGAGATCGACTGGATCGTGCAGAACCTGTTCGTCGGCAACCGGCTGACCGCGGGCGAGGTGCGCAGCAGCGACACCAAGACCGTGGTGGACCTGCGCAACATCCGCTCGCCGGTGATCGTCTTCGCGTCCTGGGGGGACAACATCACGCCGCCGCAGCAGGCGCTGAACTGGATCCCGGACCTGTACCCCACCGATGAGGAACTGGTCGCCAACGACCAGGTGATCGTCTACTGCCTGCACGAGACCGTGGGGCACCTGGGCATCTTTGTTTCCGCCGGCGTCGCCAACCGCGAACACAGCGAACTGTTCTGCGCGCTGGACCTGATCGATGTGCTGCCGCCGGGCCTGTACGAGGCCAAGATCGAGGACGTGGCGCCTGACCTGCCGCACCGGGACCTGGTCGAAGGGCGCTACCTGGTGCGCTTCGAGCGCCGCAGCGTCAACGACATCCTGGCGCTGGACGACGGCCGCGAGGACGAACGCCCGTTCGAGGTGGTGCGGCGCGTGGCCGAGATCAACCAGCACATGTACGACACCTTCGTTTCGCCATGGGTGCGCGCGATGTCCAATGAACTGGGCGCGCAGTGGCTGCGCGCGCTGCACCCGGCGCGGCTGGAGCGCTCGCTGGCGACCGACATGAATCCGTGGATGGCGTGGATCGGCGCGATGGCGCGGGTGGTGCGCGCGCATCGCGCGCCGGTGGCGCCGGACAATCCGTTCCTGACCATGGAGAAGGCCGCGTCGGCGCAGATCGTCAGCGCGCTCGACCAGTATCGCGATGTACGCGACGCATGGTACGAGCGGACCTTCGAGGCAATCTACGGCTCGCCGGCGATGGCGGCGCTGGTGGGCATGAGCGGGCAGGTGCCGGCCAACGTTGAGTCGCCCGTCACCGTGGCGCTGCGCAAGGAGCTGGCGCAGCGGCGCCTTCATGATGCCGAGGCGGCGATCGGGCAGGGCGGCACGCTGGAGGCCTTTGTGCGCGTGCTGGCCTACGTGGCCGATCGCCCCAGCGCCATCGAGGAGCGGCCGTTCAACCTGCTGCGCCGCATTGCGCGCGAACAGCAGCAAGCCACCGATCAATCCGGCGGCCATGCCGACCTGGCCGCGTTCAAGACGGCGGTGCGCCAGCAGAGCTTTATCGTCAGGCTGGATCCGCAGCGCGCGATCCGGGCGCTGCCGGCACTGGTGCCGGACCGCGAGACCCGCCGCAAGCTGATGGTGGCGGCGCATCGCGTGATGACGGTCGGCGGCCCGCTGGCAGGCGAGCGGCTGGGGCGCTATCGCGAAGTCGCCGAAGTGATGGGCACGGGTCATCCGCCCGAGGTTGCCGACGCAGCCGCGTCGGTGGATGCGGCCGATACCGCGTCTGCCCCCAGCCATGCCGGGAAAGCCAAGCCGCAGGCCGCGCGCGCCACGCGGCCGCGCAGCTGAGGGTTGCGCACCGCATCCGGTCCTACAGGAGCCGCCATGGTCAACGTATCCAATCCGCCGCTTGCCGGCGCCCGTGTGCTGGTGGTCGGCGTGGCCAATGCCGATTCGATTGCGTGGGGCTGTGCCAGGGCGTTCCATGAACTGGGCGCACAGGTCGCCATGACCTACCTGAACGACAAGGCCTACCCGCACGTGGCGCCACTGGCCGAAGCCATTCAGGCGCCCATCC
Source organism: Cupriavidus sp. SK-4 (assembly GCF_000611125.1). Taxonomy (NCBI): domain Bacteria; kingdom Pseudomonadati; phylum Pseudomonadota; class Betaproteobacteria; order Burkholderiales; family Burkholderiaceae; genus Cupriavidus; species Cupriavidus sp. SK-4. Next base: position 87,511 of record NZ_JFJW01000090.1, on the reverse strand, counting down.
TGATGCCGCTGGACGTGGAAGACGCGCAGCAGACGGCGGCGCTGTTTGCGCGCATCGAGAGCGTGTGGGGCGGTCTCGATTCGGTGGTCCATTCGATTGCGTTCGCGCCCAAGGCCGACCTGCAGGGCGGCCTGCTCAATTCGTCGGCAGAGGGGTTTGCGCGCGCCATGGACATCTCATGCCACTCCTTCGTGCGCATGGCGCACCATGCTGTGCCGCTGATGACGCAGGGCGGCACGCTGTTCGCGATGAGCTATGAGGGCGCCAACCGCGTCGTGCCCAACTATGACCTGATGGGCCCGGTCAAGGCGGCGCTGGAAGCCAGCTGCCGTTACCTGGCGCACGAGCTGGGGCCGCTGGGTATCCGCGTCCACGCGATTTCGCCCGGGCCGCTGAAGACGCGCGCGGCCTCGGGACTGAAGGACTTCGACCTGCTGCTGGCCGACGCCGCCGGGCGCGCGCCGCTGGGCGAGGTGGTCGACATCATGGACGTGGGCTTTGCCACTGCCTACCTGGCCACGCCGTATGCGCGGCGCATCTCGGGCAATACGGTCTATGTGGATGGTGGCGCGCACATCATGGCCTAGTGTCCTGCGCTGGACCGATCCGCAATTCGGATTACCATAGCCGCGTCTCGGACTCCAATGCGGTGCCGGCCACCGGCACCCGACATCCATGCTTGAACTCCAGGGAGCCATCTGGTTCCGCTCCGGCTCGCAAGACTGGGGCGGCAAGGACCGCATCGCGCTGCTCGCCGCCATCGGCGAACACGGCTCGATCACCGCGGCCGCGCGCGCGGTCGGCATCAGCTACAAGGCCGCGTGGGATGCCATCGATGCCATGAACAACAGCGCGGGCGAGCCGCTGGTGGTGCGCGCCGCCGGCGGCAAGGGCGGCGGCGGCACGCACCTGACCGCGCGCGGCGAGCAACTGATCCGCACCTATCGAGCGCTGGAAGACGAGCACCAGCGCTTTGTCGCGCAGCTGTCGCGCCTGGGCGAGGGGGCAGCCGACGATATCCACCTGATGAGACGAATGATGATCAAGACCAGTGCACGCAACAAGCTGTTCGGGCGCGTGGCCAGCGTGCGCGGCGGCGCGGTCAATGACGAGGTCGTGCTGGCACTGCCCGGCGGGCAGCAGATCGTGGCCACCATCACGCATGAAAGCGTCGAAACGCTGGCGCTGGCCGAGGGCGCGGAGGCGTTTGCGCTGATCAAGGCATCGTCGGTGCTGGTGGGGCTGCCCGATCCGGGGATGCGGCTGTCGGCGCGCAACCAGCTGCCGGGGGTGGTATCGCGCGTGATGCCTGGCGCGGTGAACGCCGAGGTGGTGATCGAACTCGACGGCGGCGGTACGGTTGCGGCGATCGTGACCAATGGCAGTGTGGAAGCGCTGGGGCTGGAGGTGGGGGTGGCTGCGGTGGCGGTGTTCAAGGCGTCCAGCGTGATTCTGGGCGTCGTGGGATAGAAGGGAAGCAGAAGCAAGGGAAATGTGCTTTCTGCGTCTCCCGTTGCGCCGCAATTCCATGCGGAGCTTGTCGGGCGTCCGAAAAAATACTACAAATATCGGACAACATGTCCGATCTCAAGACAAGCATTTCCGAACTGCTCGATCTCGCTGGCCCCAACCGTGTCTGGGTGCCAAGCGACTTCTCGTCTTTGGGCAAGCGCGATGCCGTGGACAAGGTCTTGCAGCGCATGGTGCTGGCGGGCGAGTTGCGGCGCATCGACCGGGGTCTCTATGACCATCCGAGACTAAACCGATTGACGAAGCGAGCCAGTGCGCCCGACTACCGCAGCGTGATCGACGCCATTGCGCGGCGTGACAACATCCGGTTGCTGGTCGACGGCATGACGGCTGCCAACGACCTGGGCCTGACCGACGCGGTGCCGGCACGGGTGACTATCCACACGGACGCGCGCCGCCGCTCGATCCAGTTGGAAAACCTGACCATAGAGTTCAAGCAGACAGCGCCGAGCCGTCTCTATTGGGCGGGGCGTCCGGCGATGCGCGTGGTACAGGCTCTCCACTGGCTTAAAGATACCTTGCCATCGGATCACGACCGGATCCTCGCCCGATTGAGATACGTGCTGGCCGATTCCACGCATGGCCCGGCCATTGTCGAGGACCTGCGCGACGGATTCACCTTGCTGCCTGCCTGGATGCAAGACCTCGTTCGTGGCATCTGCGGGCACGACCCTCGCGTGACGGCAACTCACAGGTAGCGGCATTAGGCAGGCAGGGTACGCTAGACCTCGGTTGCGACTGGGAGTCTATCGATTGAACGAGAACTATCGCCAGGTCATTGCGGCGGCTGATGCCGATCGGCGGGATTTGTTTCTGAGCACAGCCGCACGCATGGGCACGACCGCGCGCAACGTCGAGAAGGACTTCTGGGCCTGTTGGACACTCGACGTACTGTTTAATGGGCTGCCTGCCGATGCACCGAGATTGTTGTTCAAGGGCGGTACGTCGCTGTCAAAGGCATTCGGGCTTATTCATCGGTTTTCCGAAGACATCGACATCGCGGTCTTCCGTGACGACCTGGGGCACGCGACAGGTTTGGCAGACCTGGATGCGCTCAGCGGAAAGAAGCGCCGCGTGCGCCTGGAGGCGATTCGCACGGCTTGCCGGAGATACATCATCGGCCCGCTTGCCGACCACTTTGGTCAGCTGGCAACGGCGCTCTTGCCGCCGCGAAGCTTCCGAGTCGAACCTGATCCTGACGATCAGGACGGGAAGAGCCTGTTGTTCTGGTACCCCAGCATCACGGCAGCCCCCGGCGACTACATTCGTTCAGCCATCAAGATCGAAGCTGGAGCGAGATCCGCGCTGGATCCGCACATCACCGTCACCGTCACGCCATTTATCTCAGCAGACCTTGCCGGCCTCGACCTGACCGTAGCGGAGGTGACCGCGGTAAAGCCTGAGCGCACGTTCTGGGACAAGATCATCATTCTGCATGGCCTGCGTCAATGGCATGCGCGCCGCGGCGTGCTGCGGTACGGAGGTCAACGCATTTCCCGCCATTACTACGATCTGCATCAGCTTCTCCGCGTGGCTGAGGAGCGCCAATGGATGAACCAGAGGGCGTTGGCCGTGGACTGTGCTCAGCACGCGCGGCTCTTCTTTGGGAGTCCCGATCTCGGCCTGGAGACCGCGCGGTTTGGGAGTTTTGCGCTGATGCCCAATGCAGCAATGCGTGCGTCGATTGCCCGCGACTATGAGGCGATGGCCGGCATGGTATTCGGAGAAATCCCGGTGCTTGACTCAGCGCTGGACAGCATCCAGCAGATAGAACACACCGTAAACGGTGGTCTGACCATGCAATAATAGCCACCCAAAAAAACAGCCGTTCCACAACCAATGCACGCCGCCCTGGCCGGCTTCTCCCTCGGTCTTTCCCTGATTCTTGCCATCGGTTCCCAGAATGCCTTCGTACTGCGACAAGGGTTGCGGCGCGAGCATGTGTTCTGGGTCTGCCTGGTGTGCGCGCTCTCAGATGCGCTGCTGATCCTGCTGGGCGTTTCCGGCTTTGCCGTGATGATCCGCGAGCTGCCCTGGCTGGGTGCAGCGATGCGCTACGGCGGCGCGGCTTTCCTGATCTGGTATGGCGCGCGCAGCTTCCTGGCGGCGTGGCGCTCGAACGCGGTGCTGGATCCCAGCGACGCCGCGCCGCGGCCGCTTGGGGCCACGCTGGCGGTGTGCCTGGCGTTCACCTGGCTCAATCCGCATGTATATCTCGATACGGTGATGCTGATCGGCTCGGTGTCGACGCAGTTCGCAGGGAACGCGCGCGAGTTCGCCGCGGGTGCCATGAGCGCGTCGTTCCTGTTCTTCTTTTCGCTGGGCTATGGCGCGGCGTTGCTGCGGCCGGTGTTTGCGCGGCCGCGCGCGTGGCAGGTGCTGGAAGTGGTGATCGGCATCACCATGTGGGTGATTGCCGCGCGGCTGCTGCTGGGCTGATTGCAAGGAGAGAAACGCATGCCAAGAAACGTCGAGATCAAGGCCCGCATTGACAGTATCGAAGCCGTGTTGCCGCATGCGGCAGCGCTGGCAGACAGCGGTCCCGAATACATCCGCCAGGACGACACCTTCTTCCCCTGCGCCAACGGCCGGCTCAAGCTGCGCGAGTTCGCCCCCGACCGCGGCGAGCTGATCTTCTATGCGCGTGCCGACGAGGCGGGGCCAAAGGAGAGCTTCTACATCCTGTCGCCGACGCAATCGCCGGATACCATGCGCGCGGCGCTGGCCGCGGCGCATGGCGAGGGCGGGCGGGTGCGCAAGCTGCGCACGCTGTACCTGGCTGGCCGCACGCGCGTGCACCTGGACCGGGTCGAGGCATTGGGCGATTTCCTGGAACTGGAAGTGGTGCTGGCCGACGGCGAGCGTCTGGAGGACGGCGTGGCCGAAGCCCACGCATTGCTGGCGCGGCTGGGCATTCCCGCGTCGAACCTGATTGAAGGCGCCTACGTCGACCTGCTGCGCTCGGCTCAGGCCACGCGCGCCGACACCGGCGCGTAGACCGGCGGATGGTGGCGGCTGGTGCCGCTGCCGAAGATGCGGCCCTCGCGGATTTCCAGCACGTGGTCGCCCAGCGCCTCGACATCGGCGGGATCGTGCGAGATCACCAGCATCGGCACATCCAGGCTGGCCTGCAGCGTGCGCAACTCCGCGCGCATGCGCGCGCGCAGCGCGGGGTCCAGCGCGGAGAAGGGTTCGTCCAGCAACACGATGTCGGGCTGTGCCACCAGCGCGCGCGCCAGCGCCACGCGCTGCTTCTGGCCGCCGGAGATCTCCGCCGGGTAGTTGCCGACGATGTCGGCCAGGCCGAAGGCGTCGATCCAGCGCTGCGCTTCCGGATGCACGGCGCCGCGGCGCGGGTTGCGCCAGCCGCGCGACAGGCCGAAGCCGATGTTCTGGCCCACGTTCAGGTGCGGGAACAGCGCGTATTCCTGGAACAGGTAGGCCACGCGGCGCTCTTGCGGGCGCACGTCGATGCCGGCGTCGGCATCGAACAGCGTGCGGCCGTTCAGCACGATGCGGCCGCTGTCTGGCGCCAGCAGGCCGGCGATGGCGCGCAGCGTCAGGCTCTTGCCGGCGCCCGAGGGCCCGAACAGCGCAATGCGCCGGCTGGCCGAATCGAAATCGATATCCAGTGCAAAGTGGCGGTCGGCCGAGACCATCTGCTTGCGGATGCTGACGTGCATGCTCATGGCGACTCGGCTTAGCGGATGCGCGGGCGCAGGCGCCGGCGTTCGTAGATTTCAGCGGGGTTGCGCGTGGCGGCCGGCACCAGGCGCCCGGCGACCACCAGCAACAGCACGCAGGTGACGGAGGTCACCAGCACCAGCAGGTTCGCGGTGTTGTCGTCGCCGGCCTGTACCGCCTCATAGATGGCGACTGACAGCGTCTGCGTGCGCCCCGGCAGGTTGCCGGCGATCATCAGCGTGGCGCCGAACTCGCCCAGTGCGCGGGCAAAGGCCAGCAGCACGCCGGCGACGATGCCGCGCGCCGCCAGCGGCAGCGTGACGCGGAAGAAGATGCCGGCTTCGGGCACGCCCAGCACGCGGGCGGCGTTCTCCAGCTGATGGTCCACGCCTTCAAAGGCGGCGCGCGCGGACTTGAGCACCAGCGGGAAGGCGACGATGGTGGAAGCCAGCACCGCGCCCTGCCAGGTAAAGACCAGTTCGATGCCCAGCCGCGCCAGCCACTCGCCGAATACGCCACGGCGTCCCACCAGCACCAGCAGGTAGTAGCCCAGCACCGTGGGCGGCAGCACCAGCGGCAGCGTCAGCACCGCATCGACCACGTCGCGCAGCGGCGAGCGCCAGCGCGCCAGCGCCCAGGCCGCGCCGACGCCGAGCACGGCATTGAGCGCGGTGGCCCATCCGGCCACCTTCAGCGACAGCAGCAGCGGTACCCAGACGGCGTCCATGGTGCGCGCAACGCTCCGTCAGGGCTTCTGGAAGCCGAAACGCGACAGGATGGCCTGGCCTTCAGGCGAGGCGATGTAGTCGACGAACTGCGCCGCTTGCTTCTGCTGGCGCGTCTGGCCGGTGATGGCGATGGGGTAGGTCACCGGCGTGCGGCTTGGCACGCGCACGGCCACCTTGACCTTGTCCGGCATCACCGCCGCGTCGGTGGCAAAGACGAAGCCGGCTTCGACCTCGCCGCGTGCGACGTAGTCCAGGCTCTGGCGCACGTTCTGCGCCGGCACGCCCTTGGCGGCCACGGCATCCCACAGCCCGGCCGCTTCCAGCGCGCCTCGGGTGTAGCGGCCCACCGGCACCGAGGCCGGGTTGCCATAGGCGATGCGCTTCACTTCCGGGCGCGTCAGGTCCTGCAGCGAGGCGATGGCCAGCTTGCTGTCCGCGGGCACGATCAGCACCACCTGGTTGGCGGCGAAGTTGCGGCGCGAGGCCGGCGCGATCACCTTCTCGGCCTCGGCCTTGTTCATCGCCTCCTGGTCGGCCGAGGCGAACACGTCGGCCGGCGCGCCCTTGATGATCTGCTGCATCAGCACGTCGGACGCGCCGAAGTTCAGCACCACGTGCGTGCCGGGATGGGCGCGCTCGAACGACTCGGCCAGCGACTTGAAGGCGTTGGTCAGGCTGGACGCGGCGGATACCACCAGGTCGGCGGCAAAGGCGGGCGGAGCGGCCAGCGCCAGCGTGGCGACGGAGGCGGCCAGCAGGAACCCGCGGCGGCAGGAGCGGAGGGCAGACATCGGAATCCTCGGGAATCGGCCAGCCGGCGTGTGCGGCAAGGCCTGTGCGGGTGGACTGTCAGGCGCAATATACGTCTGTATATAGCGCTGCGTCAATGATGCGCCATGACGGCCGTCATGGGTATTCGAAGTTGCTTAAGTGCTGTATCAGGGACTGCGAATGAGCCCCAGGGGTGAGGGCCGGCGCCTTGGGCGCCGGCCGTGCCGGTTTCACGCCGGCGGCGTGCCTTCCTTGAACAATGACTTCAACTGGGTGCGCAGCTCAGGGGAGTCCTGATGCTGGTGCACGGCCACCGCGTGCTGGACCGCGGCTTCGAGCAGTTCGTCTTCGCTGTCGGCGCTCATTGCCACCGTGCAGTGGGTGTCGCTCGGGAACTCGCGGCAATCGATAAACTTGCGTGCCATGATGCCTCCTGACGCCGGCCCGCAGAGTGGGCTGGAGCCGGTGCATCCAGTATAGGCACGCGGCTACAGCACTGGCGTCAGCACCCTGCCGTCAGCCAGGAACGCATCCAGGTTCTGCAGCGTCAGCGCGGTCATTGCCGCGCGCGTTTCATGCGTGCCGCTGGCCATGTGCGGCGCCAGCACGACATTGTCCAGCGCCAGCAGCGCGGGCGGCACGTTGGGCTCGTCCTGGAACACGTCCAGGCCGGCGCCGCCCAGGCGCCCGTCAACCAGCGCCGCCACCAGCGCCGCCTCGTCGATCACGCTGCCGCGCGACACATTGACCAGGATGCCCCTGGGCCCGAGGGCTTCGATGACCTCGCGCGATACCAGCCCGGCCGTCGACGGCCCGCCGACGGTGGCCACCACCAGGAAGTCGGCCCACGTCGCCAGCGCCTTCAGGTCAGGCTCGAAGCGCCACGGCGCGCCCTCGCGCGGGCGGCGGTTGTTGTAGGCGATCTCCATGTCGAAGCCCTGCGCGCGGCGCGCCACGATCTCGCCGATGCGGCCCAGCCCGAGGATGCCGAGCTTCTTGCCCGACACGCGCGTGGTCAGCGGGAAGCCGCCCTGCGGCCAGCGCCCGGCGCGCACGAAGCGGTCGCCATGGGCGATGCCGCGCGCCGCATCCAGCAGCAGCCCGAAGGCCAGGTCGGCGACGCAGTCATTGAGCACGTCGGGCGTGTTGCTGACCTGGATGCCGCGCGCGCGGGCCGCATCCAGCGCGATCGCGTCATAGCCCACGCCGAAGCTGACGATGGCTTCCAGGCGCGGCAGCGCATCGATCAGCGCCGCGCTGCAGCCGTGGCGCGCCGAGGTCACCACCACGTGCACCTGCTGGCCCTCGCTGCGCGCCCACGCGATCGGATTGGCCTGCTGCCACAGCGCGGCGGCGCCGTATTGTTGCTGCAGGGTGGCATTGGTCTGCGGCGCGAGCGGGCCGACCTGGAGGATCTGGGGAGCAGACATGGGATGCGGGATGCAAGGAGGGGACGGGCAATGGTAGCGCAAGGGCCCCCCCTGCGCAGGGGGCAGGCAAATCGTGCGCGCGCAAGTTGTGCGATGTTCGTGCCGGCCGGTGGTATCGCGCCCGCGGGCGGCAGGTTATGCTGCGATCCTCATCCCTGTTGCCCCACTTCACATGCCATGAAAACCATCTACCTGGCTGGCTTCGACGTCTTTCGCAAGGATGCGCGCGCCTGGGGCGAGCACCTCAAGGCGCTGTGCGCAGCGCACGGCTTCAGCGGCCTGTATCCCCTCGACAAATCCGCGCCCGATGGCCTGTCGGATGCCGACACCGCGCGCTGGATCTATGACGCCAATCTTGCGCTGCTGCGGCGCGCCGACATGGTGATGGCCAACCTCGACGATTTCCGCGGACCGGGCGAGCCGGATTCCGGCACGGCGTTCGAGGTGGGCTTTGCGGTGGCGCTGCAGAAGCCGGTCTGGGCCTACAGCGCGGATGCGGGCACGCTGCGCGAGCGCGTCACCGTGACCACCGACGAGGATGGCGCGCCGCTGGATGCGCGCGGCTACGTGGTGGAGGATTTCGGGCTGGGCAAGAACCTGATGCTGGCGTGTTCGGCGAAGCTGGTGCAGGGTGGGGCGGCCGAGTGCCTGGCGGCGATGGCCGAGGCGATTCACCG
>NZ_JFJW01000090.1:76402-78685 GCF_000611125.1 Cupriavidus sp. SK-4 | reverse complement strand
CCGGCGGGCCGCTGAAGCGGCCGCGCGCCGCGAGCGCGACACGGCGGTGTGGGGCGACGATTAGGGAGCCCTAAGGCCGCAGCGACTGTACCCCGGCCGCGATATCGGCCGCCGTGCTGGCCACAATCTCGCGGTACGCCGCCACGACGCCATCGACCGCGCCCGGCGCCGGCAGCTCTGCCTGCGTGCGGCCGCTGACCACCTTGCCGTCCGGCAGCCGCCGCACGGTCCAGTTGATGGTGGCGCCGGCACGCTGGCCCACGTCGGCATCCAGGCGCAGCACTTCCGTGGTGATCCGGTACAGCGGCTGCACGTCCGACATCCCCTGCTGGTAGGTGTCGACCGCGCCCAGCGTGGCCTGCAGGCGTTGCGACAGCGCGTCGCGCAGCTCGTCGGGCAGCGGCGCGGACCAGCGCGCCAGGTCCAGCAGGCGCAGGCCGGCATCGCCGCCATCGCGCACCACCAGTTGCGGGCGGTTGAGCCGCTCCGGCACGCGCACCGGCGCGACTTCCAGCCATAGCGTGTTGGTCGATGCCGGGGTCGTCGTCGCCGGCAGCGGCGCGACCGCGCCCTGCGCCAGCGTGTAGTAGCGCGGCTCGGGCGAGGCGCACCCGGCCAGCACGGCCGCGGCCAGCGCGCCGGCGACGAGGCTGGTGATAGAAAGGCGCTTCATCATTGTTGCTCCGGCTTGCCGCGCAGCAGCGCTTCAGGGTGGCGTTCGAGGTAATCGGTCAGCGTGCGCAGCGACGTGGCGGTGCGCGTCAGCTCCTGCAGCATGCGGCGCGTGTCCTGCTGCAGCGGCGCGTCCGAGGCCAGCGTGCCGTTGGCTGCAGTCAGCGTCTTGCGCGCATCCTGCAGCGCGGCCAGCACCTGCGGCGCGACGTCGCCGTTGAGCTGCTGCACCAGCTTGTCGGCGGTTGCCAGCGTCTTGTTCAGGCTGGCCACCGTGGTGCGCAGGTCCTGGCCGATCTGGTCGAACGGCACCTTGTCGATGCGGTTGACGATGTCGCCGACCTGCGCCTGGATCTGGTCGAAGGTGCCCGGGGTAGTGGCGAACTCAGGAATCGGCGCGTCCAGGTCGACCTTGGCCGGCGGCGCCTTCGGGAAGAAGTCGAGCGCCACGTACAGCTGGCCGGTGAGCAGGTTGCCGGTGCGCAGCTGCGCGCGCATGCCACGCTGCAGCAGGCCCTGGATGATCTTGCGCGCGCGCTCGCGGTCTTCGACATCGCGTTCGCGGAAGCCCATGCGCGACGGGTACAGCTCCACCACCACGGGCATGCGGAACGCTTTCTTGTCGCGCTGGTACTCGATGCCGATCGAACGCACCTGGCCCACGATCACGCCGCGGAAGTCCACCGGTGCGCCCGGCGACAGCCCGCGCACGGACTGGTCGAAATTGAGCACCGCCAGCGTGGGCGCCAGTTCCTCCGGCTCCTTCATCGCCTCGGTCTGGTCGTTGGCCAGCAGGAACTGCGTGTTCTCTGCCGCGGCGTCGGTGGCGGTGGTGTGGTCCGGCGCCTGGAAGGCGACGCCGCCCAGCAGCACCGTCACCAGCGACTGGGTCGACAGCTTGAGCCCGCCGGCATCGAGCTTCAGGTCGACGCCGCTGGCATGCCAGAAGCGCGTGTCGGCGGTGACCAGCTTGTCATAGGGCTTGTTGACGAACACGCGCAGCGTGAGGTCGCGCCCGTTGGGATCGAGCTGGTAAGCCACCACCTGGCCCACCAGCACGCGCCGGTAGTAGACCGGTGAGCCGATATCGAGCGAGCCCAGCTCGGAGGCGCGCAGCACGAACTGCTTGCCGGAGGCATCGGTGGTCACCACCGGCGGCACTTCCAGCCCCTTGAAGTCGCGCGCGGAGTCCTGCGACTTGCCCGCATCCACGCCGATATAGGCACCCGACAGCAGCGTCTCCAGCCCCGACACGCCGCTGGCCGCAAAGCGCGGGCGCACCACCCAGAAGCGGGTGTCGGCCACGGCGAAGTTCTCGGCATCCTTGGTCAGGTCGATCGACGCCACCACGTGCGAGCGGTCGCGCGCCAGCCGCACCGACTTGACCAGCCCGATGTCGACGTCCTTGTAGCGCACCGCCGTCTTGCCGGGCGTCAGGCCTTCGGCCGTGCGGAAGGTGACGGTGATCTCCGGCCCGCGCGAGGTCAGCGTATGCACCAGCAGCGAGATGCCCACCACCGCGGCCACGATCGGGATCAGCCAGACCAGCGAGGGCAGCCAGCGCGCGCGGCGCCGGCGTTCGGGCCGCGGCAGGCCCGGCGGTGCCGGCGG
>NZ_JFJW01000090.1:73517-76391 GCF_000611125.1 Cupriavidus sp. SK-4 | reverse complement strand
GGCGGTGCCGGCGGGGGCGAACCCGCGGGCGTGGAGGCTTGGTTGTCAGTGTCGGTCATTGTTGTCTTCCAGCGAATCCCACAGCAGGCGCGGATCGAAGCTGAGCGAGGCCAGCATGGTCATGACCACGACCGCGCCGAAGGCCATGGCGCCGCCGCCGGGGATGATGGTGGCCAGCGCCCCGGCCCGCACCAGCGAGGCCAGCAGCGCCACCACGAAAATATCGAGCATCGACCAGCGGCCGATCACCTCTACCAGCCCGTACAGCCGGGTCTGCTGCCGGATCCGCCAGGTCGAGCGGAAATGCACGGACAGCAGCAGGAAGGTGAGGATCACCATCTTCAGCAGCGGCACGATGATGCTGGCGATCAGCACCAGCCCGGCCAGCATGTGCGAGCCGGACAGCCAGAGGTAGATCACGCCGGACAGGATGGTGTCCTGCTGCGTGCCGAGGATGGACTGCGTCACCATCACCGGCAGCACGTTGGCCGGAATATAGAGGATAAAGGCGGCCAGCAGGAAAGCCCAGGTACGTGCCAGGCTGTCGGGCTTGCGATGGTGCAGAGTGGCGCCGCAGCGCGGGCAGGGCTCGCCCTCCAGTGTGCGCGGGCTGACCAGGTCGCAGGCGTGGCACGACAGCAGGCCCAGCCGGCTGGCGGTCGGGACCTGCGGCAGCGGATTGCGCTCGTCGTCGTCGGTGAGTTCGGCCACCACCTCGCGCGCCAGCTGGCGCGGGCGGGCCAGGCGGCCGCCTGGCTGGCGGGGGCGCTGCGACGGCGGTTGCGGCTGGTCCGTCATCGGCCTTCCTCGCCCGCAGCCGCGGCGTTGTCATCGGGAGTTTCCAGATGGCGCCACAGGTTGCGCGGATCGAACGACAACATCGCCGCCAGCACGATCACCAGCGCCGCGAACGACCACAGCGCGATGCCGGGCAGCACGCGCGCCATGCTGGACAGCTTCACCAGCGTGACCAGCACGCCGATCATGAAGACTTCGATCATGCCCCAGGGCCGGGTCTGGCGGATGCCGCGCACGATGCGGTCGAAGCCGGCGGGCATGCGGTGCTGTGCCATCGGCACCAGCAGATAGGCCATCATCAGCATTTCAGACAGCGGGAACAGGATGGTGGTGGCGAACACCAGTGCCGCCACCAGCCCCATCTTGTCGGTGTACAGGGCCTGCACGGCGCCCAGCAGCGTGGTCTGGGTGCGGACCCCCTGCAGGTCCATCTCGACGATCGGGTAGGCGTTGGAGACCAGGAACAGGATCAGCGCGGTGATCACCAGCGGCAGCAGCCGTTGATACTGGCGGCGGCTTTCGCGGTAGAGCTCGCCGCCGCAGCGCAGGCACAGCGCGCGCTCGCCGGGCGAGATCGGCGAGCGTTGGTAGACCGCGTCACAGTATTCGCATGCCACCAGCCGGTGCAGCGCGGCCGGCGAGAGGTCGGGGGTGGCGGGCGCGCCGGGCGCGTCGTGTCCTGCCATCAGCCGGGGTGCTTGCCGGTCGTGGCCGGCGGGACGTCGGGGTTGTCGACCACGGCCGGCGCCGGCGGCGCGGCCGCCAGTGCCTCGCCCAGCTTCAGGTCATGCTTTACCTCTGCCTGCGAGCCGATGGTCCAGTCGCGCAGCAGCGCATAGGCCACTGCCAGCAGCGTCGGGCCGATGAACACGCCCAGGAAGCCGAACGCCAGCGCGCCGCCGAGCACGCCCAGCATGATCCAGATCAGCGGCATGCCGGTGCCCTTGCTGATCAGCAGCGGCTTGACGATGTTGTCAGCCATGCTGACCACGCCCACGCCCCATACCACCAGGAAGATGGCCCAGCCGGTGGCGCCGGTGTGGTACAGCCACAGCGCGGCCGGCAGCCNNGCCGGCCAGCCACACCAGCGGCGGGCCGACCGGGATCACCGACAGGAAGAAGGTCACGAAGCCCAGGATGGCCGCTCCCGGCACGCCCGCGATCCACAGGCCGATGCCGGCCAGCACGGCCTGGATGAAAGCCGTGCCCAGCACGCCGTAGACCACGCCCTTGACGGTGCTGCCGGCCAGCTCCAGCAGGTGGTCGGCGCGCTCGCCGGCGATGCGGCGCATGCCCGCGCGCAGCCAGGCAATGGCGAACTCGCCGCCGGTATAGAAGAAGAACGCCAGGATGATCGACAGCGCCAGCTGCCCCAGCCCGGCGCCGATCGACAGCCCGGCGCCCAGCAGCACGTGGCCAACCGGGGCGATCAGCTTGCGCAGGTTGGCAACCATCTCGGAATCGGCGTTGACGATGCCGTCCCAGGAGCTTTGCAGGTAAGTGCCGACATAGGGCAGGCTGCTCAGCCAGGCGGGCAACTGCGGGATGCCGTGTTCCATATAGCGGTCAACCAGCGCGGACAGGTCGTCCAGGTGCGCCGAGAAGCTGGCGCCGGCGTAGACGAACGGACCCAGCACCACCACGGTGGCGAGCAGCACGCAGATCAGCGCCGCCAGGCTGCGCCGGTTGCCCAGCCAGCGCGACAGTACCGTGTACGGGTACCACGAACTGAAGGCCAGGATCGCGCCCCACAGCAGCGCAGTGGTGAACGGCGCCAGCACAAGCAGCGAGCCGCCGATCAGCACGATCAGCGCGAAGACGGCTGCGATTTTCTCAATTAACTGGCCGGAACTCATGGATGGCTCTCCCTTGGCCCCGCCGGTGTGACGGGAACGGCGTAAATATAGCCTACGTTGGGTGGGGCGATGCGGAAGGGGGGCGGTGGGTTAGTCGTCACTATGGCGGTGGGCCGCTGCGTGCGGCGTGTTCCCCCTGATGGGGGCACAGTGCCATAGGTTTGTGACGGTGGATAGCGGGTGGGTGATTGGCTTTTTGCTAGCGGTCGGTATGTGGCTC
>NZ_JFJW01000090.1:40488-73480 GCF_000611125.1 Cupriavidus sp. SK-4 | reverse complement strand
GGCTTTTCCGCCGGCGTAGCCGGCGAGTCACTTCCGAAGGCGTTGATGGATGTCCGGTATAGCCCTCAATCCGGCACCGCCATCACCCCGCTCTTGAGCAGTGCAGCCACCAGATCCGACTGCGTCACCATCCCCACCACGCGCCGGTGGTCGTCGATCACCGGTGCATGGTGCAAGCCGCCGTCCGAGAACGCCTGGGCCAACTCCACCATCGGCTGCTCGGGTCGGGCGGTGACGACGGCGCGTGTCATCAGGTCCCGCACGGTACCAGCCAGCCGCCGCGCACCGGTATCACGCTGAGCCGCAAAAAAATCGCTCTGGGTGATGATGCCTACCAGCCGCCGGGTGGCGTCCACCACCGGCAGGGCCTTGATACGGTGCCGCGACAGCAGGTGCCCGGCCTCATGCGCAGGCTGGTCCGCGGTCACCATGACCACGTCGCGCGACATGATCTCGCCGCACAGCACGTTGCCGAAGTGGCGCCGGTAGGCGCGCAACTGCGCGGCCACCAGGATCTGCTCGAGGTCGTCTTCTTCGATATCCAGGAATTCGCCGCGCACCTTCAGCGCAGCATCGAGGTCGGCGCGGGTGACGCCCACGCGCTGGGATGGCGGCACGTCCTTGGTCCCGTGCTGCATGGCAGGCTCGGGCGGGCGGTGCGGGTAGCGCCGCCGCGACAGGTTGTTGAAGGCCAGCGCCATCAGCAGCAGCAGCATCGAATTGAACAGCACGGGCACGGCAACGAAGCCGAAGCCCAGCGCACTGACCGCTGGCCCGCCGAATACGGCGGTGATGGCCACCGCGCCGCTGGGCGGGTGCACGCAGTGGAACTGGAACATCAGGGCGATGGAGACGGCCACAGCGACCGCTGCGGCCAGGCCAGGGTCCGGGATCCAGCGTGCGCACGCCACGCCGATCAGCGCGGCAATCAGGTTGCCGCCAATGACTGACCAGGGCTGTGCCAGCGGCGATGACGGCACGGCGAACAGCAGCACCGCGCAGGCTCCCATCGGCGCGACAAACCAGGGGTTGAAGCCGCCCAGGGTCTGGTGGCTGATCCACTCAGTGCAGAGCAGGCCCAGCAGGGCGCCCAGGCAACTTTTGAGGCGCTCCTTGCGGCTGGCGGCAACGGGTAGCGGAACGAATGTGCGCAGCCATGCACGGGCATTCTGCGCCAGGGCAGAGACAGCGGGGGCGGTTGGCATTCTTGTGACGGGGGGGCGCTTTGGAATGGTGCGCGTAATATATCACGGGGTGATATATTTGGTCGCCTTTGGTGCGGCGCATCCCAATCGTGGGGCATGATGCACCGCACAAGCGCAAGCGCTTGGCGGCCTGAGCGGCTTTTTTACTTGTAGGTCGACAGCAGGATGCTGGTCTCGGTGGCGCTGATGCCGTCGATCAGCCGGATCCGGTCCAGCGTGCGGTCGAAGGCCTCGAGCGTATCGGCGCGCAGCTCGGCAATGATGTCCCAGCGGCCGTTGGTGGTGTGCAGCGCCTGCACATTGGGCTCGCCGCGAAGAGCCTGCAGCACGGTGCGGGCCTTGTTGCCTTCCACGGCAATCGTCATCCAGGCGCGGATGCGGTGCGCTTCGGCCTCGGGCCGCAGGCGCACCGTGTAGCCAACGATCACCCCTTCCTGTTCCAGCTTGTCGATGCGGTTCTGCACGGTCGCGCGCGACACGCGCAGCGCCTGTGCCAGCGCCGTGACCGGCATGCGCGCGTTGTCGCGCAGGAGGGAAATCAGCTGGTGGTCGGTGGCATCCATGGCGTGGGCAAACGGTCTTTGCAAAGCGCCAGCATAAGCTGGCATTTTGATAAATGCCTCACGCAAATTGCGCAAGTTGCTGGCTATTAGTTAACACCAGCTTGCCCGAGAATTCAATCGACCGATTGATTTCCCAACGCCTGCCATTAAAAAGGAGCCGCTCCGTGACCCATACCCCCACGATCCTGCTGGTCGAGCCGACCTTCTACGACGTGTCGTACAGCATCAATCCGTGGATGGATCCGGCTGCCTGGGCGCGCGACCCGCGCGGCATGCACCGCAGCGCGATGCAGTCGTTCGACGCGCTGCGCGAGGCGCTGGGCCGGGCCGGCTTTGCGGTGGAGGTGGCGCCCGGCGCGCCGGGGCTGCCCGACATGGTATTCCCGGCCAACGCCGCGGTGGTGCTCGATGGCCGCGCGCTGCTGGCGCGCTTCCGCTACCCGCAACGCCGTGGTGAAGAGGCGCCCTTCGCCGACATCTTCGGCAAGCTGCGCGAGCGCGGCCTGCTCGACGAAGTCGCGCTGCTGCCCGAGGGCTGCTTCCAGGAAGGCGCGGGCGACTGCATCTGGGATGCCGGCCGCGGCCACTTCTGGGCCGGGTTCGGTCCGCGCTCGTCGCATGAGGCGGCCGTGGCGGTGTCGAGCTACTTCGGCAAGGACGTGGTGGCGCTGGAGCTGGCCACCGAGCAGAGCTACCACCTCGATGTCTGCTTCTGCCCGCTTTCCGGCGGCGAGGTGCTGTACTACCCGCCGGCCTTTAGCGAAGCGGCGCTGCGCGAGCTGCGCGCGCGCGTGCCGGCGCGGCTGCGTATCGAGGCCAGCGCCGACGACCTGCGCCACTTCAGCGTCAATGCCGTCAATCTCGACGACCAGGTGGTGATGACCCGTACCACGCCGCACCTGCGCACCGAGCTGGGCCGGCGTGGCTACCAGCTGCATGAGGTCGACCTGTCGCCCTTCATGCTGTCCGGCGGCGGCGCCTATTGCATGACGCTGCGCCTGGATCGCCGCAGCGGGCGTGGCGTGGCCGCGGCGGCGGCGGCCTGAGCAGACCATCAAGGAGAGGGTCATGAAGAACACCGCCCGATCATTGTTTCTCGATGCCACGGACGTTGCCCGGCTGGTGGCCTTGATCGGCCCGCAGGCCGCCATCGTGGAGTTGGCCGCACAGGTGCGCCACGCCTTCATGCGCTGGGCGGATTTCGACAAGTCCGCGCGGCTGGCGAGCCATTCCGCGCGTGGCGTGATCGAGCTGATGCCCGTCAGCGACGGCATCCAGTATGCATTCAAGTATGTGAACGGCCACCCGCGCAATGCGCAGCACGGCATGCCGACGGTGATGGCCTGCGGCCTGCTGGCCGAAGTGGAAACCGGCTTCCCGCTGATGCTGGCCGACCTGACGCTGGCCACTGCGCTGCGCACCGCGGCCACCTCGGCGCTGGCGGCGCGCGCCATGGCACGGCCGGGTGCAGCGACGATGGCGCTGATCGGCAACGGCGCGCAGGCCGAGTTCCAGGTGCTGGCCTTCCAGGCGATGCTGGGCGTGCGCGAGATCGCCGCCTATGACATCGACCCCGCCGCCACCACACGGCTGATGCGCAACCTTGGTGGCGTACCCGGTCTTTCGATCCGGCGCGCCGGATCGATCGAGGCCGCGCTGGCCGGGGCGGACATTGTCTCCACGGTCACCGCCGACAAGACTCGCGCCACCATCCTCACGCCTGAAATGGTGCGGCCTGGCATGCACCTTAATGCGGTAGGCGGCGACTGCCCCGGCAAGACTGAACTGCACCCCGATATCCTGCGCCGCGCGCGCATCGTGGTGGAGTACGAAGCCCAGACGCGCATCGAAGGCGAGATCCAGCAGTTGCCGGCCGACGCGCCGGTGACGGAGCTGTGGCAGGTGCTGGCCGGCAACGCGCCCGGCCGCGCGGCGGCGGACGAGGTGACCGTGTTCGATTCGGTTGGGTTTGCGCTGGAAGACTACGCCGCGCTGCGCTGGCTCTACGCCGCAGCGCAGGCGCACCGGGCGGGCAGGGCGGTTGAACTGGTGGCGATGCCGCCGGATCCGCGCAACCTGTACGGCTGGATGATGGCACAGGCCGACGGCGACGAAGTCGGGCTGGCAACGCCCCGGCAGGCGGCAGTGGCCTGAGGCCGCAGGCGATGCCGGGGCCGGCATGGCCCTGGTGCAGCCGTGCTCAGGTGGCGCGGCCCATCATCAGTTGCGCGCGCAGGAAGCCCTTGACCTCTTCCAGCGACGGCGTCTTCAGGAACACCATGATGCCCCAGTGCTGCAGGGCATCGGCCACGCCTTCATAGGCCTGGCGGTTGGTGATCACGGCGAAGATCACGTGCTGGCTGGCAAAGAAATTCTGCAGCTTCTCGATGGTGGCCGACTCGGCGTCGTTCAGTTCGTCGACGTAGTACAGCACCACGCGCGGATGCTCGCTGACCGAGGTGATGACGGTGTCCAGCACATCGTCGACCACCACGCTCTTGAGTGGCAGCCCCCACTTGGCAAGCTGGCCGTGGATGCGCTGAGCTTCCTGGTGGTTGGGGTGGAACACCACCAGGTCCAGGCCGTGCGGCGACGCCGATTCCGGCCCGATGCGCGTCGCCAGCAGGCGGTGCACGGTTTCCTTGTGGATGCGCCGATGGCCGCCGTTGGTCTTCCAGGCGCCAAGTTCGCCGCGCTCGACCATCTTCTGGACGGTGCCCAGAGAGACGTTAAGCAGTTTTGCCGCTGTACGCGTGCTGTAATAAGGCTTTTCAGCCAGTGCCGGATCCAGTTTCATCCCATCACCCGTGGTCCTGAAGGCAGTCGCGCCGGGACGGCGCCCGCGGCGCCAGGCACATGCGCCGCGCGGTTGTCACTGCCAATGGTTGACTGACCCTGTGTCCTGGCCCGCTCCCCCGCCGGCCGGACGGCTTTCTTTATAAATTTGTTGTTTCTTTCATTTCCAGCCGATCAGCGACTTTCTGGACATATTGAAGGTCTCAGACTCCGATCTGCTGGAAGCCAATAATATGCCGCAAACGCTAATCGATCTGTAAGAAAAACATAAATCCATCGCGTATTGGTTGTTTAACGCACATTGGTGCTTGCAGGCAGACACGACAGTAACGCAGACATTGTCCTGCCCAGGTGGTTCCCCAGGGTTCAACGCAGCGTCTGAAGCATCCGCTGAATACAGCGGCCGCTTCAGAGTTCTGTCGTGACGTGACAGATTGCGCGGCATGGCCGGCGCGACTGTCATCGAGTCACCGGCCACGCTTCAAAGCCCGTACTTGCGCACCTTGTCGAACAGCGTGGTCTTCGCCATGCCCAGGGCTTCGCTGGCGCGGCTCAGGTTGCCGTCGTGGCGGCGCATGGCATCGGCAATCAGTGCGCGCTCGAATTGCTCGACTGCCTGCGCCAGTGGCAGGGCTTCTGGCGCGGTGGTGCCGTGGCCGGGGTTGCAGCCCAGCCCCAGCACGTGGCGCTCGGCCAGGTTGCGCAGCTCGCGCACATTGCCGGGCCATGGGTAGGCTACCAGCGCGGCCAGCTCGGCCGGGGTCGCGGGCACCGCCTCGCGGCTGAAGCGCAACGCGGCCTGCGCGACGAAATGCTCGAACAATGCCGGCACGTCTTCGCGCCGCTCGCGCAGCGGCGGCAACTCCAGCGTGATCACGTTCAGGCGGTAGTACAGGTCAGCGCGGAACTGGCCGGCATCGGAGAGCGCGCGCAGGTCGGCCTTGGTGGCAGCCACCACACGCGTGTTGACCGGCACCGGCTGGTTGGAGCCAAGCCGTTCCACCACGCGTTCCTGCAGCACCCGCAGCAGCTTGATCTGCAGCGGCATCGGCATGCTCTCGATCTCGTCGAGAAACAGCGTGCCGCCTTCGGCGTGCTCGATCTTGCCGATGCGGCGGCGCGCGGCACCGGTGAACGAGCCGGCTTCATGGCCGAAGATCTCGCTTTCGAACAGCTGCTCTGGCAGGCCGCCGCAGTTGATGGCAACAAAGTTGCGCGCGTGGCGCTGGCTGGCCTCATGCAGGCAGCGCGCCACCAGCTCCTTGCCGGTGCCGGTCTCGCCGTGGATCAGCACATTGGCGTCGGTGCCGGCCAGGTCGGCGATCAGGCGGCGCAGCCGCTCGACCGTGGGCGAATGGCCGATCAGGTGGGCTTCAAGCTTCTGGCGGCCCGCCAGCCGTTCTCGCAGTTCTGACACTTCCAGCGCGAGCCGGCGCTGCTCCAGCGCGCGGCGCGTGGCGTCCACCAGCTGCTCGGGCGAGAACGGTTTTTCCAGGAAGTCGTAGGCGCCTTGCTTCATCGCCTGCACCGCCAGCCCCACGTCGCCGTGGCCGGTGATCATGATCACCGGCAGGGCCGGGTCGCGCTCGCGCAGTTGCGCGAGCAGCGCCATGCCGTCCTGGCCCGGCAGGCGAATGTCGCTGACGACCACGCCGGCATAGCCCGGTCCGGCCTCGCGCAGCGCGGCCTCGGCGCTGCCCACGCCGCGCGTGGCAATGCCCTCCAGCCGCAGCGCCTGCTCGCAGCCCAGGCGCACGTCGGCATCGTCCTCGACGATCAGTACGGTCAAGTCAGCCGGCATGCTTTGCGTCCTGTGGGTTGGCGTCCTGCGGCGCCAGCGGCAGCACCAGCGTGAAGCAGGCGCCGCCGTCCGGGTGGTTGGCGGCGGACAGGCTGCCGCCGTTTTCATTGAGGATGCCGGCCGACAGCGTGAGGCCGAGCCCCAGGCCTTGCCCGGCGGGCTTGGTGGTGAAGAAGGGCTCGAACAGCCGTGCGAAGGCTTCCTCGGACAAGCCGGCGCCGTTGTCGCGCACGGTCAGGTGGACCATGGCGCCCGCCACGTGCGCGTGCAGCGCAATGCGCGGCGCGGACTGGCCGGCGACGGCATCGAGCGCGTTGCCGAGCAGGTTCACCAGCACCTGTTCCAGGCGGTTGGGATCGCACACCACCGCCAGCGTCGGATCGATATCGCGCTGCAGCGCGGGTTGGACCGCGTCCACGCGCGTCTGCAGCAGGAACAGCGCGTTGTCCACCGCTTCGGCCAGCCTGGCCTGGCGGCGGCCGTTGCCGGACTTGCGTGCAAACGACTTGAGCGCGCCGGTGATGCGGCCCATGCGCTCGACCAGCCCGATGATCGTGTCGAGGTTGGCGCGCACGGTGGCGTAGTCGCCGCGCTCGAGGAACTTGCCGGTGTTGCCGGAGATGGTGCGCAGCGCCGCCAGCGGCTGGTTCAACTCATGCGCGATGCCGGTCGACATCTGGCCCACGGCGGCCAGCTTGCCTGCCTGCAGCAGCCCGTCCTGGGCCTGGCGCAGCACGGTCTCGGCACGGATGCGTTCGGCTACCTCGGCCTGCAGGCGCTGGTTGGAGGTGGACAGGTCGGCGGTGCGATCGGCCACCTTGCGTTCCAGCTCGCCGTTGGCCGCTTCCAGCGCGGCGCGCGCCGCCAGGCGCTCGTTGACGATGCGCCGGCGCACGTTCCACGCCGCCCCCAGCAGCAGCACGAAGGCGGTCAGCACGCCGGCCAGCGCCGCCGTGTTGAGCGCGGCCACGCGCGCCTGCGAGGTATTGGTCAGCAGCGTGAGCTGCCAGTCGGTGCCGGGCAGCGCGGCATGCTGCGCCAGCATCGGCGGGCCGCGGCGCAGTCGCACCAGTTCATCGCTGCTGCTGCCGTTGCCGTTGTTCAGCTTGCGCACCAGGGTCAGCGGCAGTTGCGGCAGCGGGGCGCGGTTGTACTGCAGGCTGCGCGTGAACCGCGCGCGCGCCTCGGGTGACAAGGGGCGCAGCGCGGCCAGCTTCCACGACGGGTCCGAGGCCAGGATCACCACGCCGTTCCCGTCGGTCAGCAGCATCTGGCTGTCGGCGCCCTGCCAGCGGTTCTCCAGCGGCTCCAGGCCGATCTTGACCACCGCCACGCCGACCGGGTTGTCGCGCTCGCCCAGCGGCGCCGACAGGTAGTAGCCCGATTCGCTGCGGGTGGTGCCCACGCCGTAGAAGCGGCCCAGCTGGCCGTCCATGGCTGACTGGAAGTACGGGCGGAAACTCAGCGCTTCGCCCAGGTAGCTGTCCGGGCGCTGCCAGTTGCTGCTGGCCAGCACCTTGCCGTGCGCATCCAGCACATAGATCACGCGCGTGCCGGCGCGGGCATTGAGGGCGCTCAGGTAGTCATTGGCGCGTGCCGCGCGGGCGGCGTCGTCCGGGCGCAGCAGCAGCGCGGCGATGCGCTCGTCCAGCGACAGCAGGCCGGGCACGTAGTCGTAGTGGGCCAGCTCGCTTTCCAGTGCCTGCGTGTACAGCCGCAACTGCACCTGGCCGCGTTCGGCCTGGCGCGCCAGCGCGGTGTCGTAGCTGTAGCGGTAGCCGAGCGAGCCGGCCAGGCCCACCAGCACGGCCAGCGCCAGCAGTGCGAGCAGCGGCGCAAGGCCGCGCAGGCCGTGGGGCANCGGGCGGGGGGGCGGGCGCGAGCCGGTGGGTGCGGCGGACGCAGGTGCGGTGGCGCGGGTGGTATCGCCGGGAGGGTGTAGCGGACCGGTCATCAGGTGTTGGGTGAGGCAGGTGGCAAAGCCGCCGCGCGGGCAAGACGGGCAGGGGCCGGCGCGGGTGCCTACTTTTACCACACCAGGGGGGCAGTGCCGCGCCAGAATGCAAAAAGGCCCGGTTGCCGTATCGGCAACCGGGCCCTGGCACGCCTGGCGGACGGTATTACTTGCCCGCGAGGACCTGGGCAGGTGCCAGGCCGGTGGTGGTATCCGCGGCGGGTTCATCCTCCTCGGACGGTACCGGCGCGCCGATGGCGCCTTCGCTTTTGGCGACGACGGCGGTGGCAATCGCATTGCCGAGCACATTGGTCACGGTACGACCCATGTCGAGTACGTGGTCGATACCCAGCACCAGCAGGATGCCGGCCTCCGGCAGGCCGAACATCGGCAGCACGGCGGCGACCACCACCAGCGAGGCGCGCGGCACACCGGCGATGCCCTTGCTGGTGACAAGCAGGACCAGCAGCATGGTGATCTGCTGGGTCAGCGACAGCTCGATGCCATACACCTGCGCCACGAACAGCGCGGCAAACGAGGTGTACATGATCGAGCCGTCCAGGTTGAACGAGTAGCCCAGCGGCAGCACGAAGTTGGTGATGCGCTCCTTGACGCCGAAGCGGGTCAGCTGGTCGATCACCTTCGGGTAGGCCGATTCGCTGCTGGCGGTGGCGAAGCCGATCATCAGCGGCGCGCGCATCTGCTTGAGCAGGCGGAACACGTCACGGCCCAGGAAGAAGTAGCCGCCGGCGATCAGCGCCACCCACAGCAGCGCCAGCGCCAGGTACAGGCTGCCAATCAGCTTGGCGTACACGACCAGCACGCCCAGGCCCTGCGCGGTGATCACCGCCGCGATCGCGCCGAACACGCCCACCGGGGCAAACGCCATCACGTAGTTGGTGACCTTCAGCATCACCGTGGCGAGGCCTTCGATGCCTTGCAGCACGGGCTTGCCCACGCCGTCCTTGACCGTGCCCAGCGCAAAGCCGAAGAACAGCGAGAACACCACGATCTGCAGGATCTCGTTGTGCGCCATGGCCTCGGCGAAGCTCTTGGGGAACATGTGGGCGATGAAGTCGCGCAGGTTCAACGCGCCGGTCTTCAGGTTCGAGGCGGCGTCAGCCGGCGGCAGCGGCAGGTTCATGCCGTGGCCGGGCTCCAGCAGGTTGGCCATCACCAGGCCCAGCAGCAGCGAGGTGATCGAGGCGCCAATGAACCACATCATCGCCTTCAGGCCGATGCGGCCCACGGCGCGGCCATCGCCCATGCTGGCGATGCCGGCCACCAGCGTGGCGAACACCAGCGGGCCGATGATCATCTTGATCATCCGCAGGAATACGTCGGTCAGGATGGACAGGTGGTCCGCAATCGATTTGGCGGTGGCGGCGTCCGGCGCCATGTTGTGCGCGGCGGTGCCGACCAGCACGCCGAGCAGCATCGCAATGAAGATCAGGGTGGGCAGTCGATTCAGTTTCATCGTGGATCAGGCCTGTGCGTCCGTTTCCTGTGGCAGGGACGGGCGTCTGTGTATTGCGGGAAGGCTGGACGGCGATGTCGGGGCGCCGGGCCGGCCTTGTCGTGGTTCAGCGCGGCAACAGGTGCCGGGGGTTCGCCGGGGTGGCGAAGGGGGTGGGCAAGGCGGGGTCGGTCATGTGTGTCCTCCTTTGTTTTTGGCATCGGCCGGGACGCCGGGCGGCGTGCCGGCATACCCGTCTGGCGCTGTGAGCGGCGGCCTATATTGCACGCGCCGTGCCAGGCCGAAAGGGCTGCAGGCGTTGTGCAACTTGTTGAATACAAAGGGGAAAAAGATGTGATTCCGGCGCACGGTTCGGGAATCCGGACCGGCATGCGACAACGCCGTTCGGTAATCCGAACGGCGTTGTAGGTGTTAACCCGGGGTTTTGGGGTGCTGGCAGCGGTGGGGAGGGTGGGCGTTTGCTGGCGTCACGGGCTGGAAAAACCGAGGGCCCCGCTTCTTGTGGTTCCTAGCTAAACCGCCCCTCACCCCGGCCCTCTCCCCATGAGGGGAGAGGAAGAACACCTTGCTTAGGCTAGCTCGGGCGGCGTTGGTGCACCCCCAGGGAGCTCATTTCAGCCGCCGTCCCAGTGTTTCCGGCACCATCGCCAGGCCGATCAGCGATACCAGGCCGCAGCCGATCACGTACAGCGCGGGCGCATTGACGTCACCGGTGACCTGGATCAGCCGGGTCGAAAAATACTGCGCAAAGCCGCCGAAGATCGCGATCGCCACGCAATACGCGATCGACAGCCCGGTGGCGCGCAGCCGCTGCGGCAGCACTTCGCTGACCAGCACCATCGAGGCCGGCGCGGTCATCGACATTGGCACCGACAGGCAGCCCACCACCACCAGCAGGCGCATGAGCGACGGCTCGGCGTTGATCAGCACGAAGGCCGGGTAGACCATCGCCAGCAGCGCCACGCGCGACCACAGCACCACGGTCTTGCGGCCGATGCGGTCAGCCAGCCAGCCCGCGAACGGCGACAGCGCCACCTGCACCAGCGCCGCCACGCACGCGGCCCAGATGCCCAGCGACAGCGGCATCTTCAGCACGCTGACCGCATAGTTGCTGAGGTAGTACACAACGATATAGGTCGAAGAGGCCAGGCCGATCATCAGCAGGATGCTGGCGATGATCTCGCGGCCATGGCGGCACAGCAGCGGCCATTGCGCGGCGTGCTCGCCATGGCGCACGGGCGCGGCGGTCTCTTCCAGCCGGCGGCGGATCACCAGTCCGACCGGGATCACCAGGATGCCGATCATGAAGGCGAGGCGCCAGCCCCAGGCTTCCAGCTCGGCCGGCGCCAGCACGTTGCTCAGCACCAGGCCGGTGATCGCGCCCAGCAGCGCCGCCAGGCCCTGGCTGAACGGCTGCCATGCGGTATAGAAGCCGCGCGTGCGGTCATCGGCGTATTCCAGCAGCAGCGCGGTCGATGCGCCCATCTCGCCGCCGATGGCAAAGCCCTGCACCAGCCGCGCCACCACCACCAGCACCGGCGCCAGGATGCCGATCTGCGCGTACGGCGGCGTCACCACGAAGATCAGCGAGCTCAGCCCCATCAGCCACAGCGTCAGCGCCACTGCCGGCTTGCGCCCGGCGCGGTCGGCGTACATGCCGATCAGCAGGCCGCCCAGCGGGCGCATCAGGAAGCCGACGCCGAAGGTGGCGAACGACATCAGCAGTTGCCCGGTGGGGTTGTCGACCGGGAAATAGAGCCGGCCGATCAGCGTGGCAAAGAAGCTGTAGACGACGAAATCGTAGAACTCCAGGCCGTTGCCGATGGTGATGGCGGCAATGGCGCGCGTGCGTGACAGCTGCGCCTGGGGCGCAGCGACCGCCACGCCGGCGGTGGTGTCGATGGACATGGGTGTCTCCGTAAAACGATAAGGCGCCGGCCGGGGCGCACGTGGCGGCCCGGCGGCAGAACGGCTCTTGCTGGCCGCGGGTCAGTCGCGCGATGCGTGGTTCAGCATCGGCAGGTCCAGGCCCTGCTCGCGCGCGCAGTCGACGGCGATCTGGTAGCCGGCGTCGGCATGGCGCATCACGCCGGTGGCCGGGTCGTTGTGCAGCACGCGGGCGATGCGCGCGGCGGCCTCGTCGGTGCCGTCGCAAACGATCACCACGCCGGAATGCTGCGAGAAGCCCATGCCCACGCCGCCGCCGTGGTGCAGCGAGACCCAGGTGGCGCCGCTGGCGGTGTTGAGCAGTGCGTTCAGCAGCGGCCAGTCCGACACCGCATCCGAGCCGTCCTGCATGGCCTCGGTCTCGCGGTTGGGGCTGGCGACCGAGCCCGAGTCCAGGTGGTCGCGCCCGATCACGACCGGCGCCGACAGCTCGCCGCTGCGCACCATCTCGTTGAAGGCCAGGCCCAGCTTGGCGCGCAGGCCCAGCCCCACCCAGCAGATCCGCGCCGGCAGGCCCTGGAAGCTGATGCGCTCGCGCGCCATGTCGAGCCAGCGGTGCAGGTGCTCGTCATCCGGGATCAGTTCCTTGACCTTGGCGTCGGTCTTGTAGATGTCCTGCGGATCGCCCGACAGCGCGGCCCAGCGGAACGGCCCGATGCCGCGGCAGAACAGCGGACGGATATAGGCGGGCACGAAGCCGGGGAAGTCGAAGGCGTTGGCCACGCCTTCTTCCTTGGCCATCTGGCGGATGTTGTTGCCGTAGTCGAAGGTCGGCACGCCCATCTGCTGGAACGCCAGCATGGCGCGCACATGTTCGGCCATCGACGCCTTGGCGGCCTTGACCACCGCCGCCGGCTCGCGCTGCGCGCGCTCGCGGTATTCGTCCCAGCTCCAGCCGGCCGGCAGGTAGCCGTTGAGCGGGTCATGCGCGCTGGTCTGGTCGGTGACCATGTCCGGGCGCACGCCGCGGCGCACCAACTCGGGCAGCACCTCGGCGGCGTTGGCGCACAGCGCGATCGAGATCGCCTGGCCCTGCGAGGTATAGCGGTCGATGCGGGCCAGCGCGTCGTCCAGATCGGTGGCCTGCTCGTCGACATAGCGAGTCTTCAGGCGGAAGTCGATGCGGCTCTGCTGGCATTCGATGTTCAGCGAACAGGCGCCGGCCAGCGTGGCGGCCAGCGGCTGCGCGCCGCCCATGCCGCCCAGGCCGGCGGTCAGCACCCAGCGGCCCTTCAGGTTGCCGCCGAAGTGCTGGCGGCCGGCCTCGACGAAGGTCTCATAGGTGCCCTGCACGATGCCCTGGCTGCCGATATAGATCCAGCTGCCGGCGGTCATCTGGCCATACATGGCCAGGCCCTTGGCATCGAGTTCGTTGAAGTGTTCCCAGTTGGCCCAGTGCGGCACCAGGTTGGAGTTGGCGATCAGCACGCGCGGCGCGTCGCGATGGGTGCGGAACACGCCCACGGGCTTGCCCGATTGCACCAGCAGGGTCTGGTCGTCTTCCAGGCGGGTCAGGGCCTCGACGATGCGGTCATAGCATTCCCAGTTGCGGGCGGCGCGGCCGATGCCGCCATAGACCACCAGCTCCTTCGGGTTCTCCGCCACCTCGGGGTCGAGGTTGTTCATCAGCATGCGCAGCGGGGCTTCCGTGAGCCAGCTCTTGGCCGTCAGCGTGGTGCCGCGGGGGGCGCGGATTTCGGTGTCGCGGAAACGCGTGGTGGTGGTGGTCTTGGTCACGGGAACTCCTTCGGTCGTGCTGGTCTGGAACGCTCGCTTTTTCGGGCGACGCATAGGCATGTATAGTCCTGTATATACAAGTATGTATGAATCGGTGTAATCCCGTAGGACGAATAAGCCTCAATAAGGCGCTTTAGTCACAATGGAAGCGGTACGCGGGGATAGGGCGGCCAGCTGGCCTGATGGCGGGCGCCGCGTCTATCACGGCCCGGCGGCCTGGGAGGCCTGCGCGTCGCGATGCTGGCATCCGGCCAGGAACACGTCCAGCGGCACCGGCCGCCCGATCACATACCCCTGCGCATAGTCCACCCCGATCGCGCGCAGCGCATCGAGGGTGCGCTCATCCTCCACCCACTCCGCCACCGTGCGCACCCCCAGCCGGTGCCCGATGTCGTTGATCGAGCTGACGATTTCGCGGTCGACCGCGTTGTCGGCCAGTTGCCGGATAAAGCTGCCGTCGATCTTCAGGAAGTCCACCGGGAACTGCTTCAGGTAGGCGAACGAGGACAGGCCCGAGCCAAAGTCGTCCAGCGACACGGTGCAGCCGGCGCGCCGCATCTCTGTCACCAGCCGGTTGGCCGCGGCCATGTTGTTGATCAGCGCGGTTTCCGTGATCTCCAGCCGGATGCGGCTGGCGGGCAGCGCGCTGGCCTCCAGCTCGGCATGCAGGAAGGGCAGCAGGAAGGGCTCGCCGAGCGAGTTGGCGGACAGGTTGATCGATACCGACAGCCCGGGCACGGCGCCCAGGCGTTCGCCGTAGCCGCGCAGCACGTTGCGGATGACCCAGCGGTCGACGTGGCCCATCAGGTCGTAGCGCTCGGCGGCGGGAATGAAGGCACCGGGCATGATCAGATCGCCGTGCTCGTCGACCATGCGCACCAGGATCTCGATATGGCAGTGTTCGGCGCCGTCTTCGTTCTCCTCGGGCTGCAGTGCGCGGATCTCCTGCGCGAACAGGCGGAAGCGGTTCGCTTCCAGCGCCGAATGGATGCCGGCGGCGACTTCCAGCTCGCGGTGGTGGCGGCGCGCGTCGCTCTCGTCGCGGCGGTAGACCGAGACGCGGCTGCGGCCGGCGGCCTTGGCGGCGTAGCAGGCCACGTCGGCGCGGCTCATCAGTTCGCTGACCGGGGGCACGTCCAGGTCGATCGCGGCGATGCCGATGCTGGCGCCCATGTCGTACACGCGTCCTTCCCACGGGAAGCGGCGGCCGCGGATGGCGTCGATCACGCCCTGGCAGACCTGTTCGGCCTGGTCGACAGTGCAGTCCTTGAGCAGCAGCGCGAACTCGTCGCCGCCCAGGCGCGCCAGCACATCGTCGGGGCGCACGTGGTTGCGGATCATGTAGCCCAGTTCGCGCAGCAGCACGTCGCCGGCGCCGTGGCCGGCGGTGTCGTTGACGATCTTGAAGCGGTCCAGGTCGATGAAGCACAGCGCGGCGCGATGGCCGTGCAGCCGCGCCGCGTCGCAGGCTTCGCGCAGGCGCTTCTCGAACCAGGTGCGGTTGGGCAGGCCCGTGAGCGCATCGTGCATGGCCGAACGCGCCAGCTCGCGCTGCAGCGCGCGCGCGGTGGTGATGTCCTGGAACACCAGCACCGCGCCCAGTACCTCGCCGCGCGCGGTCAGCACGGGAGCGGCTGAGTCCTGCACGTCGTGGCGCTCGCCGGTCAGGCTCTGCAGCACGGCGCCGTCCTGCAGGTAGGCGGGCGCGAGCGTGCGCAGGCAGGCTTCGACCGGGCTTGGGATGGGGTCGCCGGTGGCTTCGTCGACGATGCGGAAGACCTGCTCCAGCGGCAGGCCGGTGGCGCCGGCCATGGTCCAGCCGGTCAGCTGTTCGGCGATCGGGTTCATGAAGGTCACGTGCATGGCCGCATCGGTGCAGATCACCGCATCGCCGATCGAGCGCAGCGTGATGTGCAGGCGTTCCTTCTCTTCGAACAGCGCTTCGGTCAGGCGCCGCTGCTCGGTGATGTCCCAGTTGGTGCCGACCAGCGCGTGTGCGGTGCCGTCTGCGGTGCGGGCCACCATGGCCATGGCGCGCACGTGACGGACCTCGCCGCCGGGCCGCACGATGCGGTAGTCGGTGTCAAAGGGCGCCTCGCCCCGGATGGCCCGGCGCATCTCGATGCTGACGCGGCTGACATCCTCCGGATGCAGCAGCGCGATCCATTGCTCCGCCAGCGGTGCGCCGTCGGCGGGGTTGGTGCCGTGCAGCGCATGCATGCGCGCATCCCAGGTGATGTTGGTGCTGGTGAGATCCCGCTCCCAGATGCCCACACCGCCCGCTTCCACGGCCAGCTGGATGCGGCGCGACAGCCGTTCCAGCTCTTGCTGCGCCAGCTTGCGCGCGTGGATGTCTTCCACCTGGGTGATGAAGTGCTGCGGCGCGCCGGTCTGTTCGTCGCGCACCAGCGATACCGCCAGCAGGACCCAGCGGTAGTGGCCGTCCTTGTGGCGGTAGCGCTTTTCCAGGCGGTAGGACTCGATCTTCCCGGACAGCAGGTTGTCGACCTGGAGCAGGCCGCCGCTCAGGTCGTCGGGGTGGGTCAGTTGCTGGTAGCTCAGCTCGCGCAGCTCGGCCGCGCTGTAGCCCAGCAGCTCGGTCATGGCACGGTTCACCGTCTGCCAGCGGCCGTCCATGTCGACCAGCGCCATGCCGATGGCCGAGTGCTCCATGGCCTGGCGAAAACGCTTGTCGCTGCTGCGCAGGCTGGCGCGGCCGTGCCGGTTCTGCTCGGTCAGGTAGGCAATGCAGACCGGGAACACCATGATCACCGCCGCCGACAACGGCACTGCTTGATGGCGGTGCGCGAGCAGCATCAGCGCCTGCAGGCAAAGCGTGGCCACCAGCGTCAGCAGGGCGGTCGCAAACGGATTGCCGGCCAGCGCCACCAGCACCAGCGGCAGCGACATCGCGGCAAACGGGTCGTGGCCCTGCCACTGCGCAAAGGCGCCGATGGCCAGGCACAGCGCCAGCGCGCCCGCCTGCGGCGCCAGCACCGACCGCGCGACGGCGGCGCGCACGCGCACCGCCGTCATCGACAACATCATCGGCAGCAACAGCGCCATGCCGAGCGCGTCGGCCTGCCACCAGGTCCACCAGACCGAGGCGAAGCTGGTGCCATGGGTCGTGGCGATGGCCATGGCCCCGGCGGTGGCCCCCAGTGCCGGCGCCAGGATGCCGCCCACCGCCAGCATCACCGCGAAGGCGGCCAGCGGACCGTGGCGCCCCAGGACGGCATGCCGGTCCAGCAGGCGCAGCAGCCCGAGCGCGAACAGCATCTCGGCCAGGTTGGCGCCGGTCAGCATCAGCGCGGTGGCGACGCTGTCGCCGGCCGCATAGTTGGCCAGCACGCTGGCGCCCAGCATGCCGGCCACCAGCCACGGCCCCTCCGCGCGCGGCCGGTGCAGCAGCAGGCCCAGCCCGAAGGCGTTGGGCAGCCACACCGCCGCCACGGTGCCGGGCAGCCGCGCCAGCCACAGCGCAGCCGCCGCCAGCACGAAATAGCCGGCGCCGGCCAGCAGCAAGGGCAGCCAGCGGCGCTGCGCGGCAGGATGGTCGTTGGCGGCCTGGTGGCTCGGCGGGGCCGTGTCGGGCGTCATGGACGAGAACGATGCAAAAAGGCGGTGCGTCTGGGTGGGAGGAGGCGGCTTGCCCGGCGCGCCCGGGCGGCACGGCCCCGGATGCGGGGACGGAATGCCGCCCAGCGTAGGGGCAATGTAGCGAGGATAGGGACGCGGCCATTGGCAGGACAGGGGCCAGGTTGGGGGCTATCTTGCCACTGGTGCTGGGGGCGATTTTTTGGTAGGGACCGTCAGGCATGCGGGTAAGCCAGTTCATAACCTCACGGGTAATCGCGCCGCGGCCCCGCCGCGCCCATCATGCAGCCATGGCCTGACCCCAGGCCGCTATACGGATTCCCAACCAAGACCAGGAGTACGCCATGTCTGCCGCCATCCAAGCCCAAGTCACTGCCGATCCCGCCACCCTCGCCGACCGCTACCTCGCCGCCTGGAACGAGACCGATGCCGCGCGCCGGCGCGAGCTGATCGCGCTGGCGTGGACGGAATCGGCAAGCTATGTCGATCCGCTGATGCGCGGCGACGGCCATGGTGGCATCGACGCGATGATCGCCGCGGTGCAGGCGAAGTTCCCCGGGTTCCGCTTTACCCGCGTGAGCCCGGTCGATGCGCACGGCGAGCACCTGCGCTTTACGTGGGAACTGGGCCCGGCGGGAGAGCCGGCGCTGGTGGTCGGCACCGACTTCGCCACGATTTCCGCCGATGGCCGGCTCGCGCGCATGACCGGCTTCATCGACCGGGCCCCGGCCGGGTTGGCCTGACCGCGGCGCGCGCCGCCGCTATGTGGCCTGCCCCACCGACAGCCCCCCGCCCACTCGCGGCAAGCTGCTGCATCCAGTGCGGCGGACAGGGGAAGGCAAATGGCGCGATTTCTGCGGGTGGCGGCGTGGGGGCTGGCCGGCACGGCTGTCGCCGTGGCCGTGGCGGCCTATGCCGCGGTATGGGTCGGCGAGCGCAAGGCGGCGCGCATTGTCGAGGTCAAGGTTTCACCCGTCGCCATCCGTGAAGACGCCGCCGGCATCGCCCTCGGCAAGTACCTGTTTGAATCGCGCGGCTGCATGGAATGCCACGGTGCCGGCGGCGGCGGCAAGCAGGTGATCGACGACCCCGGTGGCCTGCGCGTGCGCGCGCCGGACCTGACGCGCGCCAATCCGGACATTGCCGCCTACCAGCCGGTTGACTGGGTACGGAGCATCCGCCATGGCGTGGCGCCCTCGCACCGGCCGCTGCTGATCATGCCCAGCGAGGACTACAACCGCCTGAGCGACGAGGACCTGGGCGCGCTGGTGGGCTACCTGCGCAGCCTGCCGCCGGCGATGGGGGCGCCCGCGGAAATCCGCATGCCATGGCTGGTGCGGGCGCTGTACGGCGTGGGCATCGTGCAGGACGCGGCCGCCAAGATCGACCACAGCTTGCCGGTGCAGCCTGCAATGGTGCCGGCGTCCACGGCCAGGTACGGCGGCTACGTCGCCAATGCCTGCCTGGGATGTCACGGGCCGGACTTCCGCGGCGGCAAGATCCCGGGCGCGCCGCCCGACTGGCCACCCGCGGCGGACCTGCGCCCCGTGCCGGGCGGTGCCATGTCGCGCTACGGCCAGGCTTCGGCCTTTATCGCGATGATGCGCAGCGGCAAGCGGCCCGATGGCACCGAAGTGAGCCGTGTGATGCCGTTCGATTCGTTCGGACGCATGAACGATACCGACCTGACCGCGCTCTATCTGTTCCTGGCCGGCATGCCGCAGCGCTGAGCGCGCGCGTCAGCGCCGCGCCAGCCGCCGGCCGGCGGCGATGCCGGGCAGCTCCACCCAGCGGTGCAGCAGCAGGGCCAGCGCCAGCGCTAGGCCGGCATCGATGACAAAGCGCAGCAGCTGCAGCGCGGTCTGGCCGGGCGCCAGTTCGGGCATCAGGCGCTTGACGCCCTCGATCACGGTGGGGTGCGTCAGGTACAGCGCATACGACAGCTCGCCCAGCCAGACCAGTGCGCGCGGCACGCGCAGCACGCCGGCGTGCTCGGCCGCCACGGCGCCGGCCAGCAGCGCCGCCGCGGGCAGCCCGCGTCCGGCCAGGCTGAAGTCGGGCCCGACCAGCGGCAGCGACAGCGCGAACGCGGCGCAACCGGTTGCCAGCATGCCCACGGCGATGGCCGGCGTCAGCAGGTGGCGCCAGCGCGCATAGGCCCATGCCAGTCCGCAGCCCAGCAGGAATTCCAGCACCAGCGGATTGCTGGCCATGGCCAGCCACGGCGTGGCGAACGGGTAGCCCTGCGCCGGATCGGCCGCCAGCGCGCCGAAGCGCCACCACGGCAGCACCAGCGTGGTCGACGCGAAGACCCCCAGCAGCACCAGCAGCGCGCGCCGCCCGGCCAGCAGCAGGCCGAGCGCGAAGGCGGCGTAGAACGCCAGCTCATAGTTGAGCGACCAGCCCACGTACAGCGCCGGGTAGCCATAGTACGGCGCGTGGTCGGTGGCAGTCGGCAGGAAGGCCAGCGACGCCGCGAATACCGCCGGCGTGACCGGATTGAGCAGCAGCGCATGGATGGCCGACATGATCCAGTACGGCGGCGCCAGCCGGCAGCAGCGCCGGATCATGAAGCTGAGCGGGCGCTCAGGCTGGGGCCGGGCCAGCACCGCGACCCAGGCGATGATGAAGCCGCTGATGACAAAGAAGACGTCCACGCCGACATGGCCGCGCTTGATCACGTTGTCGGTCAGCCAGTTGAGCGCCGGCGCATCGGCGCCGCCCAGCGCCAGGCCGGAGTGGTAGACCACCACGAACGCGGCGGCCAGCCCGCGCAGGGCCTGGATGCTGTCGAGCCGCGCCACTGACGGGGACTGGGCCGCCGGCACGCGCGTGGCAGCGGTGGCGCGCGGGACCGGTACCGCGGAGGCGCCGGAATAAGTGTGTTCTGGAATAGTCGATGGCACTGTTGCGGCGACAGAAATCGGAAAGCGAAGGGATTCATGAGGGACAGCCGCCACATGCCCAAAGTTCGTGCAAAACGGCTTCGGGGGCAGGGTAGTGCGCACGGTGTCCGGCAAGGTGACCGAAATTGCACTATCCTCATTTGTCCTTTGCGCCAGGCTGCGGCGCATGGGCAGTGCCCGCGCGCCGCACCGCGCCCGGCGGGGCACTGGAAAGAACCAGCGGGCAACGTACCCAAGGAGTGTCCCCCCATGACCACCCTCAATATCAACGTCAACGGCAAGACCCGTGAAGTCGACGTGGACCCGTCCACGCCGCTGCTGTGGGCGCTGCGTGACAACCTTGAAATGACCGGCACCAAGTTCGGCTGCGGCATGGCCGCATGCGGTGCCTGCACCGTGCACGTCAACGGCCAGGCTACGCGCAGCTGCGTGACGCCGGTATCCGCCGCTGCCGGCGCGCGCATCACCACCATCGAAGGCATCGGCACTGACAAGGTCGGGCGCGCCGTGATGGACGCCTGGCTCAAGCACGACGTGGCGCAATGCGGCTACTGCCAGAACGGCCAGGTGATGAGCGCCATCGGCCTGCTGCGCACCAAGCCGCGGCCCACCGACGCCGACATCGACCAGGCCATGGCCGGCAACCTGTGCCGCTGCGGCACGTACCAGCGCATCCGCGCGGCGATCAAAGACGCCGCCCGTGCGCTGGCCTGAGCGGGAGGACACCAATATGCGTATCCGAGGCATCGAAGCCCTGGCAGGCGGCCAGGCCGGCAATAGCGGCGAAGCGCGCCCGAACACCGGCGTGGCCACGCTGGACCGCCGCAGTTTCCTGAAGCTGACCGGCCTCGCCGGCAGCGGCCTGGCGCTGGGCGTGGCCCCGCTGGCGCAGGCACAGGAGGGCGCCAAGCCCAAGGCGCCGCCGCCGGCGCCGCAGGCATTCCTGATCATCGCGCCGGACAACACCGTGACCGTGGCCGTGAACCGGCTCGAATTCGGCCAGGGCGTGCACACCGCATTGCCGATGGCGCTGGCCGAAGAGCTGGACGCCGACTGGCGCAACGTGCGCGCCACGCTGGCGCCGGCCGGCGATCCGTACAAGGACCCTGGCTTCGGCATGCAGATGACCGGCGGCTCCACCGCGCTGAACCACTCGTTCCAGCAGTACCGCGAACTGGGCGCGCGCGCCCGCGCGATGCTGGTGGCGGCGGCCGCGCAGCAATGGAAGGTCGATCCGGCCAGCTGCAAGGTGGAGCAGGGCGTGGTCACGTCCGGCAGCCACCGGGCCACCTTCGGCGAACTGGCGCCGGCGGCGATGGAGCTGCCCGTGCCGCAGCGGGTTACGCTGAAAGACCCGTCGCAGTTCCGCATCGTCGGCAAGCCCACGCCGCGGCTGGATGCGCGCGGCAAGATGGACGCGACCACGCCGTTCGGCATCGACACGCACCTGAAAGGCATGGTGGTGGCCGTGGTGGCGCGCCCGCCGCGCTTTGGCGGCAAGGTCAAGAGCTTCAGCGCCGACAAGGCGCGCGCGGTGCAGGGCGTGCGCGGCGTGCTGCAGGTGCCGGTTGACCGCGGCGGCAGCGGCGTGGCCGTGATTGCCAGCGGCTACTGGCCGGCCAAGATGGGCCGCGACGCGCTCGACATCCAGTGGGAAGACGCGGGCTCGAAGGTGTCGTCGCAGGCGCTCTTCGATGAATACGCAAAGCTGGCCGGCCAGCCCGGCATGGTGGCGCGCGCGGGGAGCGGGGATATCGGCTCGGCCATCAACGGTGCCGCGCGCAAGATCGAGGCCGATTTCCGCTTCCCGTACCTGGCGCACGCGCCGATGGAGCCGCTGAACTGCACGCTGCAGCCGGAAGTGGCCGGCGGCAAGGTGCAGTCGGTCAAGGTCTGGGTGGGCTCGCAGTTCCAGACCGTCGACCAGGCCGCGGTGGCGCGCACGCTGGGGCTGGCGCCGGACAAGGTGGTGCTCAACACCATGATGGCCGGCGGCGGCTTCGGCCGGCGCGCGGTGCCGACCTCGGACTACATCGTTGAGGCGGCCAACGTGCTCAAGGCCTGGGTGGCCGCCGGCCACACCGAGCCGCTCAAGGTGGTGTGGAGCCGCGAGGATGATATCCGCGGCGGCTACTACCGCCCCCTGCACCTGCACCGCGCCCGCATCGGGCTGGATGCGCAGGGCAAGGTGGTGGGCTGGCAGCACACCATCGTCGGCCAGTCGATCCTGAAGGGCACGCCGTTCGAGCCCTTCATGGTCAAGAACGGCGTCGACGCCACCATGACCGAGGGCATCGTCGAGAATGACTATGACCTGCCCCTGCAGATGTCGGTGCACCACCCGCAGGTGGACGTGCCGGTGCTGTGGTGGCGCTCCGTGGGCAATACGCACACCGCCTTCGTCAAGGAAACGCTGGCCGATGAAATGGCCGCGGCCTCGAAGCAGGACCCCGTGGCATTCCGCCTGGCCCGGCTCGACGCGAAGAAGCACGCGCGCCACCGCGCCGCGCTGCAGCTGGCGGTGGACAAGTCCGGCTACGGCAAGCGCAAGCTGCCCAAGGGCCATGCCTGGGGCGTGGCCGTGCATGAGTCGTTCAACACCGTGGTGGCGTATGTGGTCGACGTCTCGGTGGTGAAGGGCGAGCCGCGCGTGCATCGCGTCACCGCCGGCGTGCATGCCAACCGCGTGGTCAACCCGATGTCGGCCGAGGCCCAGATCCAGGGTGCCTGCGTGTTCGGGCTGGCCATGACCAAGCCGGGGTTTGCCATCGAGATCGAGAACGGCGCCGTGAAGAACAGCAACTTTACGGACTTCCCGCCGCCGCGCATCACCGATGCGCCGGTGGTGGACGTGTTCTTCGTGCCCTCGCAGGAGAACCCCACCGGCCTGGGCGAGCCGGGCGTGCCGCCAATCGCGCCGGCAGTGGCCAATGCGCTGTTCACGCTGACGGGGAAGAGGCAGCGGCAGTTGCCGTTTGTGATGGCGTGATGCGGTGATGGCAAATCCTGCATGCTGCAGGTTTGCTCCCCTCTCCCGCTAGCGGGAGAGGGGAGCATATGCGTCGGCTCGCTGCTTCGTTCACAAGGGATGGCAGCTTGCGTCCAGCGCGCAGACAAAGTCTCGTTCAGCTGAATCCCCACTCCCACACTTTGATCTGAAGCACAGAATCTAACGCGAATCATTCGTATTCTTGTGCTCGTGTTGAGCGCACGACAGGGAATACGGATGTACCACGACAGCATCGCGGCACGCGGCGGCCTGGCCAGCGCGCGCGGCAGTCTCCGGCTGATTGCGGCAATCGTCATCGTCATGGCGCTGGCGTTGTTGGCCGGATGCAGCGGGGGCTGCAGCGAGGGCGATCCCGACCCTGCGCCCGCCGGCAATCAACTCTCGCCGATGGGGCAGCTCGGCGAGAAGATCTTCTTCGATACCGCGCTGTCCGCCTCGGGCCAGCAGTCCTGCGCCACCTGCCATGTCCGGGAGCGTGCCTACGCCGCCGATGACGACCTGGCGGTGCCTTTCGGCGGGCCCGGCATGGACTTCGCCGGCCTGCGCAACGCGCCGTCGCTCGCCTACGTACAGTTCACGCCCCCGTTCGGCTTCGACAAGGACGGCGCGCCTTTCGGCGGCTTCTTCCGCGACGGTCGCGCAGCGTCGCTGGCGCAGCAGGCGGAGATGCCGTTCCTGACGAGCTTCGAGATGGCCAATGCCTCGGCCGATGAAGTCCTGTCGCGGCTGCTGACGCGGCCCTACCTCGACGAATTCAAGGCCGTGTTCGGCCCGGACGCGGCCACCGATGGCACCACAACGCTGCACCAGATCGGTCAGGCGCTGGCGCAATACCAGAGCGAGGACCGCTCCTTCCATGCCTTCTCCAGCAAGTACGACGCCTACCTGCAGGGCCGCGCGCAGCTGACGCAGGCCGAGCTCAACGGCCTGGCGCTGTTCAACAACCCGGCCAAGGGCAACTGCACGGCCTGCCATGTGAGCACGCCCACTGGCAGCACCCCCGCGCTGTTCACCGATTTCACCTACGACAATGTCGGCCTGCCGCGCAACTGGAGGATTGCCGCCAATATCGACGGCAATACGCTCGAGTACGTGCCGCACAACGGCACCGGCCTGGGCCAGCCCTGGCACGACTACTACGACATGGGCCTGTGCGGACCGCTGCGTACCGACCTGGCCAGCCGCACCAGCCTGTGCGGCGCATTCAAGGTGCCGACGCTGCGCAATATCGCGCTGACCGCGCCGTATTTTCACAACGGCGTGTTCGATACGCTGGAGGAAGCGGTGGCGTGGTACGTCACGCGCGACACCATGCAGGCGCGCTGGTACGTCAGACCCGACGGCTCGCCCGACATCCCCTACAACGACCTGCCCACGGTCTACGCCGCCGGCGTCAACGTGACCGAGGTGCCCTACATCCCGGGGCTGGCCCCCACGCTGAGCAACCGCGAGATTGCCGACGTGGTGCGCTTCCTGTGCACGCTGACCGATGGCTTCGATCCCGCCAATCCGTCCGCCTATCGCGTGCCGTCGCAATGCAACGCCACCGAGGCGAGCGTTGCCGCCACGCTGGCGGGCCCGGCGCGCTACGCCAGGCTGCGCCGCTGAGCCGCGCTGAAGGTTTTCAAGGGAGAGGAAACACCATGAGGAAATCCGTGATCGCGGCCGCACACGTGCTGTGCGCCGGCGCCGCCACGCCCGCCACCGCCACCGCCACCGCAGCGCCGGCAACCGCGCAGCAACTGCAGCGCAAGATCGACGACATATCCGGCCAGCTCGCTGCGCTGCAGGCCGAACTGCGGGCGATGCAGTCGCAGCAGGCCACGCTGGCCGGCCAGCAGCAGGCACAGGCCGCGCAGCAAGCCGAGCAGGCCAGTCAGGTCTCGCAGTTGCAGACCGCGCAGGCCAGCGTCGGGCAGGCCGTGCAGAGGCCCTCGCCGCTCGACAACCTGAGCGTGTTCGGCTACGGCGAACTGGGCTACTCACGCCCCACCCGCAATACCAACGACACCCGCGCCGACCTGGGCCGCGCCGTGTTCGGCCTGGGCTATCGCTTTGACGACAAGACCCACTTTGCCTCCGAGTTCGAGGTCGAGCACGCCATCACCTCGTCGGACGACAACGGCGAGTTCGAAGTCGAGCAGTTCTATGTCGACCATATGCTCAGCAACAAGATTGGCGTCACCGCCGGCCTGTTCCTGATGCCCGTTGGCCTGCTCAACGAGAAGCACGAACCGACCTCGTACTACGGCGTGCACCTCAATTTCGTCGAGACGCTGGTGATCCCGTCGACCTGGCGCGAGGGCGGACTGGCGCTGCATGGCAATACCGATTTCGGGCTCGACTGGAACGTCGGCCTGACCACCGGGCTGGACCTGTCGAAATGGAACTTCACGCCCGAGACCGCCCCGTACAACTCGGCGCTGGACCTTCAGAACAGCGGCATCGCGCCAATGCAGGCCGGCCATCAGGAAATGAGCCTGGCCTATGCCAAAAACCTGTCGCAATACATCTCGCTGAACTACCGCGGCGTGCCCGGCTTGCAGCTCGGCGGCTCGGTCTTTACCGGCAACGCCAATCCCGCCGCGGGCGCGGGTACACAGCGCACCACGCTGTGGGAGACACATGGCCGCTGGACGCCGGGCCGGTGGGACCTGTCGGCGCTGTATGCGCGCGGCACCATTAGCAATACCGCCGCGGTCAACGCGCAGTATCCGGGCACGCCCAACCCCATGCCGGCCGCCTTCTACGGCTGGTATGTGCAGGGCGCCTACACCGCCTGGCAGAAGGGCAAGTCGCGCGCGGCGCCGTTCGT
This sequence comes from Cupriavidus sp. SK-4, assembly GCF_000611125.1. Classification (NCBI taxonomy): domain Bacteria; kingdom Pseudomonadati; phylum Pseudomonadota; class Betaproteobacteria; order Burkholderiales; family Burkholderiaceae; genus Cupriavidus; species Cupriavidus sp. SK-4. The sequence goes on along the minus strand of NZ_JFJW01000090.1, from coordinate 47,672 downwards.
GCGCTACGAGCGCTACAACATGGGCGCGAAGTACGAGGGCATTGCGCCGGGTTTTTCGCCGTACCCGACCCAGCCGCTGCCGGTCGACGGAACCGGCACGGTGTTCGGCTACTGGCCGCGACCCTATGACAGCGTGTGGGCCGTGGGCATGAATTACTACCTGAACCCGAACGTGGTGTTCAAGGTCGACTACCAATGGTTCCGCGAGAACCGCGACTTCAACCGGCTCGACCTGGGTCTGGGCATCACCTTCTGAGCAGCGCCATGCGATACCGGACCATTCCCACGATGCTGGTGTGCGCGGCCGCCACCGCCTCCGCCGGCTTTGTCGTGACGGCGGTGCATGCCACCGAGTACCTCGACGCCGCGCAGGCGTGCGCGCTGATGTTCCCGCAGGCCAGCGAATTCCGGCCGGTGATGGTGGCGCTCGACGCCGCGCAACTGAGCCAGCTTGCCGAGCGCGCCGGCGGCCCGGCCCGTGCCGGCGCGTGGCGCGTGTGGCAGGCGCGGCAGGGCCACAAGGTGCTCGGCTACGTCGTGACCGACGCGGTGATCGGCAAATTCGATTTGATCGATTACGCCGTGGCGCTGGATCCGTTCGGCACCATCGCCCAGGTGGAGATCCTGGTAGCCATGGCTATGAGGTCCGGGGCAAGCCCTGGCGCAGCCAGTTCGCCGGCAAGAACGCGGCGGCAGCACTGCGCGCGGGGGACGATATCGCCATCGTCAGCGGTGCCACCCTGTCCTGCACCCACCTGACCGACGGCATCCGGCGCATCGCCGTGATGGCGCAGCTCGCGTTGGCCGGCAGGTTAGGGTGATCGGCGTGCGCCTCAACGACAGTCCCTTTGCTTGCGAGTACCGCCGCGCGCGCCCGTTGCTCGGCACGCTGGCAGAGGTGCGCGTGCAGGCGGCCAGCGGCACGCAGGCCGAGGCCGCGCTGAGCGCCGCGTTTGCGGCGCTGGCGCAGGTCCACCGGCTGATGAGCCCGCACGAACCCGGCAGCGACCTGTACCGCCTGAACCACGCGCCAGTGGACGTGCCCGTGCCGCTGGACCCGCACACGCTCGCGGTGCTCACGTGCGCCGCGGCGCTGCAGCGCGATAGCGGCGGTGCCTTCGATTGCGAATGCGGCAGCGCTCCGGCAGCGGCCAACGGTGGCGCTGCATGGCATATCGAAGGCGACGCGGTGCGCAAGCAGCGGGTGCTGCGGCTGGATCTGGGCGGTATCGCCAAGGGCTATGCAGTGGATCTCGCCATCGAAGCACTGCGGGGCTTCGGGCTGGCGCGCGCGGTGGTCAACGCCGGCGGCGACCTGCGCCATGTCGGACGCGATCCGGTGCCGGTCTGGTTGCGCGAGCCGGCGTGCCCCAGGCGGGTGGCGCGGCGCATGCTGCTGGACAACGCCGCGCTCGCCAGCTCCGCCAGCGGCGGGCTGGGGCCGGGGCGGCTCACCGCCTCCCTCATCGTCGACCGCCGCACCGGCCTGCGCCTGCTGCCCGGCGCCGGCGCCACGGTGCTCGCGCCGCAATGCATGCTGGCCGATGCGCTGGCCAAGGTCGTGCTGGTTGACGCTGCGCCGGAGCATCCATTGCTGTCGCGTCACGGTGCATGCGCGCTGCTGTACCGCAGCGGTGGACGGGGGCCGGCATGACCAGGGCAGCCAATCCGCGCACGCCCGCCTTCCGCCGCGGCCGGCGCCGCCGTCTCGCGCTCTATGTCGTATCTGCGCTGCTGCTCGGCTCCGCCTTGCCGACGCTGGCCTTGCGTGCCGCGCATGCCGATCCGGCACAGTGGCTCGGCTGGACGGCGTGGAGCATGAAGCTGCACGGCGCTGCCGCCTTCGCCGCGCTGTTCCTGCTCGGCACGCTCTGGCCCACGCATATGCGCGCGGCCTGGCTGCGGCGACACAACCGCCTTGCCGGTGGCATGTTTGCGGCGGCGACGGCAGTGACGGTGGCGACCGGGTATGGGCTGTATTACTTCAATGGCGAAACGCTGCGCAGCGTCAGCGATGGTCTGCATTGGGGCAGTGGGCTGGCGGCGGCGTGGCTGTTTGTCGTGCATCGGCGCGCGGGGCGCCGGGAGGGACGGCGGGGTTCGGGCCTGTAGGAATATCGCACCAGTGTCGCGCAAGGCGTGGCTGCACCCTATTGCGTTTGCGCGGTGAGCGGCGTAGAACGGGGAAAACTGCGCGGGAAGAACTGCGCGGAAGAAAACTACGCCAGCACCGCCCGGCCGCCGCATTTCGCGGACCGGGGGCGAGCCCGGAGACCGAGGTGTGACCATGGAGACCCAGGAAAGTACGCTGACCCTTGCGCTGATGACCGAGCCCGCGCGAATCCGGATCTGCCGGGCGCTGCTGGATGCCGGCGAGGCGGGCCTGCCGGCCACTGACCTGGCGCAGGTTGCACGGCTGAGCCTGGCGCGCGCCAGCCATGTATTCCTGGAGCTGGTGCAGGCCGATGTGCTGGCGCTGTCGATCCAGGAGCGCCGCGTTTGCTACGTGCTAAAGGCGCGCCGCGCCGTGACCGAGGCGCTGGGCTATATCGACGCCAGCGGACTGGCCGACTGATCCATGCGACGTGGCCGGGCAGCAAGCTGCGGCGGCCCGCCTCCACCGCCGTCCCGCCAGCGGCTGGCTACTTCCGGACTTCCTTCAGTGCCCGCTCACGCGCGGCCTCCCGGTCCTGCGTGAGCCGGTAGGCCGCGTAGTACTTGTAGATATTGCGCACATAGGTGGTGGTTTCGATGCCGATCTTCTCGGCCACCACGATCTCGACATTGTTGAACCATTTGTCGGGGTCAAGCCCGCGCGCCGCAGCCTCCTTGCGCATCTTCGCGATATTGCCGGGCCCGGCGTTGTAGCTGGCAAAGGCGAACAGCGGCCGCGCTGATTCCGAGAAGTGCGCATCGGGGAAATACTTCGACATCAGCCGGTCCATGTACTTGGCGCCGGCGTGGATGTTGGACTCCACCATCTGGATATTGCCCACGTTCAGTTCCTTGCCGGTGGCGGGCATGATCTGCATGATGCCGACCGCGCCCACGCGGCTGCGCGCCTTCTGGTTGAGCTGGGATTCCTGGAACCCTTGTGCTGCCAGCATCAGCGGATCGAAGCCATAGTCCTTGCCGTACTTCTCGAAGAAGGCAACGGTCTGCTGGAAGCGCTTGTATTCCGCGTCGTCGGTGTTGTTCTTGATCTGCTTGACCCGGCGCATGGTTTGCTTGAGCAGGTATTCCGCCACGCCGTGCTTCCTGACGTGGTTGACATAGAAATCATCGATCACTTGCCGCAACTGCGGGCTGTCCTTGCGGAACGCCCAGCCGACATAGCCGCCTTCGCGCACCGCCAGGTCCTGGCGCACCTTGATATCAGGCAGGATCTGCGCCCACATTGCGGCCTTCCAGTCGTCGACCACGACGATCTCCAGCAGGCCCGCATTCACCATCTCGAGCACGTCTTCGTCTTCAAGCGCGTCGGGCAGCAGCACCAGCTGCATCGGCGCCTTGCTGGACTGGCGCAGGCGGTTGTTCAGTGCAGTCAGGCTATCGTAGTAGCTGCTCGCGCGGCGCACATGGACGGTCTTGCCCGCCAGGTCGTCCAGGCTCTTCAGCGCCGGCGACTTCGGGCCGGTCACGATCAGCTCGCGCACTGGCTTGCGGTCGCGCGGCGCGGCAAAGTCGACCAGCTTCAGCCGTGCCTCGGTCTCGGTGAGGTTGCCGGCGGCAATATCGCCCAGGCCCGCCGCCAGGTCGGGCAGCAGGCGGTCGCGCGTGGTGGGGATGATGATGATGGTGAGCGGGCGCTTGCCCAGTCGACTGGCGTAGGTCTTGTTCAGGTAGCGCTCGAATTCCCGCACCAGTTCTGCGGTAATTCCGCGCTCGTGGCCTTTGTCGCTGAAGTAGAGGGTGCGGCTGTAAGGCACCAGCACGCGGATGACGCGGCTGTTGACCATCACGTCGAAGTCGCCCGTGCGCGGCTTGTTGGCCAGGTTGAGGCCGCGCGGTTTGGCGGCATCTGCCTTGCCGGTTGCGGCTTTCGCCGCGGGGGCAGCAACGGGCGCGGACGCCGGCGCCGGCTTCTGCTGCGCTACGGCAAACGTGCTGCACAGGCTGAGTGCGCCCACCAGGCCGGACAGGAGAAGGCCTGCAAACCAGTGGCATGGGTGGGCGGCGGACATGGCGCAGATGGCAAGCCGGGCAGAAAGGCGCGCGACTCGCTCGTATCGAGTCTAGGCGCGATTCTGCCTCTTGCAAGCCGCCAGGGTCTGGATGCTGCCGAAGGGCAAACGGGAGGGGTATGTCTGGCAAAAAGCAGGTGGCCGGTTGATCCCGGCCACCCGTCGTGCAAAGGCTGGCGCTATTGCTTTGGTGCGGCCATTTCCTGCTTGGCCGTTGCATCGGCTGCCTTGTTCTCTACCTTGCGCTCCTGCTTGGCAGCGCCGACTTCTTCCTTGTACTCACCCTTGGCCGCCTTCTTCTTGGCCTTGTACTCGGCGGCGGCCTTCTGGCGCGCCTCGCGGCGTTCCACCAGCGGGTCCTTCGGCGGTTCGACCTGGGTCATGCCGGGCGGCACGCCCTGGCCGCTTGCCGGCGTGGCAGAGGTTGCCGGCATCGCCGGGGTCGCGGGCATGCCCTGGGCAGCAGGGGTTGCCGGCGTGGCCGGGGTAGCGGGGGTGGCGGTTGTCTGGGCAATGGCAGCAGCGCAGCTGAGGCCAGCCAGGCCTGCGGCAATCACGCTGGCGATTCGGGTAAGGCGAGCGGGCTGTTTCGTATCCATGGAATACCTCCAGAGTCGCTGTCGGAGGCGCCGGCAACGGAAGCGCTCGGCGCGGCGTACGCCGTACATCCGGCCAAGACGGGCGCGCGGCGACAAGCCCAGTCTAGGTAGCGGCACCACGTTGCGCTGTCAGGCACACGCCCGAATGGGTGCCGGGATTATTCCTACAGGCGGGTCGTTGCCGGCCGGGAGCCCATGCCGCGCAAGGCATCAACCGCCCCTCGGGAAAACCCGCATCACCCCCGCGTCTTGAAATGCCCCTACCCCGTCCCTATAATTAGCACTCGTCAGGGGTGAGTGCTAACAGCCTCCTGCGACACCTGAACATTTCTGACGGCCGTCGCCTCGGTAGCCGGCCGATTTGTGATCAAAAACTCACTTTGTATCTAGGAGTCCGTATGAATCTGCGTCCTTTGCACGACCGCGTGATCGTGAAGCGTCTGGACAACGAAACCAAGACCGCGTCCGGTATCGTGATTCCCGACAACGCTGCCGAGAAGCCCGATCAAGGCGAAGTGCTGGCAATCGGTCCTGGCAAGAAGGATGACAAGGGCAACAACATCGCCCTCGACGTCAAGGTCGGTGACCGCGTGCTGTTCGGCAAGTACGCCGGCCAAGCCGTGAAGGTGGAAGGCCAGGAACTGCTGGTCATGCGCGAAGAAGACATCATGGCCGTGGTGAACAAGTAATTCACCAACTGACCGCCACCCGTACAGATTTCAGGAGATTCAAGAATGGCAGCTAAAGACGTAGTGTTCGGCGACGCCGCACGTGCCAAGATGGTCGAAGGCGTGAACATCCTCGCCAACGCAGTCAAGGTGACCCTGGGCCCGAAGGGCCGCAACGTGGTGCTGGAGCGCAGCTTCGGCGGCCCGACCGTGACCAAGGACGGCGTGTCCGTGGCCAAGGAAATCGAGCTGAAGGACAAGCTGCAGAACATGGGCGCCCAGATGGTCAAGGAAGTTGCTTCCAAGACCAGCGACAACGCCGGTGACGGTACCACCACCGCAACCGTGCTGGCCCAGTCGATCGTGCGCGAAGGCATGAAGTTCGTTGCCGCCGGCATGAACCCGATGGACCTGAAGCGCGGCATCGACAAGGCTGTTGCCGCCGCCGTGGAAGAGCTGAAGAAGGTCAGCAAGCCCACCACCACCAGCAAGGAAATCGCCCAGGTTGGCGCGATCTCGGCCAACAGCGACACCTCCATCGGTGAGCGCATTGCCGAAGCCATGGACAAGGTCGGCAAGGAAGGCGTGATCACGGTTGAAGACGGCAAGTCGCTGGCCGACGAGCTGGAAGTCGTGGAAGGCATGCAGTTCGACCGCGGCTACCTGTCGCCGTACTTCATCAACAACCCGGAAAAGCAAGTTGTCCAGCTGGACAGCCCGTTCGTGCTGCTGTTCGACAAGAAGGTCTCGAACATCCGCGACCTGCTGCCGGTGCTGGAGCAAGTGGCCAAGGCCGGCCGCCCGCTGCTGATCATCGCTGAAGACGTCGAGGGCGAAGCCCTGGCGACCCTGGTGGTCAACAACATCCGTGGCATCCTGAAGACCGCCGCCGTCAAGGCCCCGGGCTTCGGCGACCGCCGCAAGGCCATGCTGGAAGACATCGCCATCCTGACCGGTGGCACTGTCATCGCTGAAGAAATCGGCCTGACGCTGGAAAAGGCTGGCCTGAACGACCTGGGCCAGGCCAAGCGCATCGAGATCGGCAAGGAAAACACCATCATCATCGACGGCGCCGGCGACGCAGCTGCGATCGAAGGCCGCGTCAAGCAAATCCGCGCCCAGATCGAAGAAGCGACCTCGGACTACGACCGTGAGAAGCTGCAAGAGCGCGTGGCCAAGCTGGCCGGCGGTGTTGCCGTGATCAAGGTTGGCGCTGCCACCGAAGTCGAAATGAAGGAAAAGAAGGCCCGCGTGGAAGACGCCCTGCACGCCACCCGCGCTGCGGTGGAAGAAGGCATCGTCCCCGGCGGTGGTGTGGCCCTGCTGCGTGCCCGCGCTGCGATCTCGGCACTGACCGGCGAAAACGCCGACCAGAACGCCGGTATCAAGATCGTGCTGCGCGCCATGGAAGAGCCGCTGCGCCAGATCGTGCTGAACGCCGGTGAAGAAGCTTCGGTGGTCGTTGCCAAGGTTATCGAAGGCAAGGGCAACTACGGCTACAACGCGGCTTCGGGCGAGTACGGCGACCTGGTGGAAATGGGCGTGCTGGACCCGACCAAGGTCACCCGCACCGCACTGCAGAACGCCGCTTCGGTGGCTTCGCTGATGCTGACCACGGACTGCGCAGTTGCCGAATCGCCGAAGGAAGAATCGGCTCCGGCAATGCCGGGCGGCATGGGCGGCATGGGCGGCATGGAAGGCATGATGTAATTCATTGCCGACCGACTGCCCTT
>NZ_JFJW01000090.1:18054-40436 GCF_000611125.1 Cupriavidus sp. SK-4 | reverse complement strand
AGCCCGCGGGGGTTTTTCTTTGGGGCGCGGCCGCAGCCTCCCGCTGGGGCCGCCGGGTCAGACCTCGACCACGCGGCACCAGTCGAAGCGCTTGTTTTCCAGCTCGCCGGTGCGGCGGCTGACGTAGCCGCGGGGGTTGCAGACCACGCGCGAATCATCGATGCAGTAGTCGAAGCTGGTGTGGGTATGGCCGTGGATCCACAGGTCCGCCTTTGCTACCAGGTCGGGCCGGCGCGACAGGAAGCCGCCGGAGACCAGGTCGTGCGAGTAGCGCGGGTCCAGGCTGCCCAGGTCAGGGCCGTGGTGCGTGACCACCACGGTCTTGCCATCGTAGGGTTGCGCCAGCTGCTCCGCCAGCCAGGCCGACGCGGCCTGGTGGCGCGCCAGCGCGTCCTGGGGTGTGAAATGGCGCGGACGGCCGTCGTCGCCGCGGAGTTCGATCAGCCGGTGATCCAGCATCACCGCCGCGCAAGCCTGCATCGCGTCATCGCGCCGGTCGGTGCCGAACAGGGTGTAGTCGGTCCACCAGGTGGTGCCGATGATGCGTACCCGTCCGTGTGCGCCATTGAATTCGGCCACTGTGCCATTGAGCACCTGTATGCCTGGGTGCGCCTCGGTGGCTTCGGCCATCAGGCGATCCACGGTATCGAAGTTGCTTTCGTAGTACTCGTGATTGCCGGGAACGTAGACCACCGGCTGACTGAAGGTGCGCGCGGCCCAGTCGATGCCGTCGCGCCCGTTGGCGATGTCGCCGGCCAGCACCACGATGTCGGCATCGCAGGCGGGCACGGACTGCGGCATGTTGTGCTCGATGTGGAGGTCGCTCAGGATGCGTAGCTTCATGGGGACTCCGAAAGGCGCATGGGGCTCGCTGCATGGGCCGCTACGGCGGCAGGCGGTTGCCTGCATTCTTAAGAAGCCAGCCCGTCTGGTCAAGTCCCGCGGATCTCGCCGAAAAGCAAAAAAGCCCGGAACCAGGTCCGGGCAAGTGACTGTCTAGCCGGCATTGCACCGGGAGACAGCCGGGGGAAACGATCGCGGTTTCCCGGGAGTATTACCCTCCTTGGCCGGCCATGGTCGGCAGGAGGACACGATAAATCTGGATAAAGGCTGGCCCGAGCAGCACCAGCAACAGCGACGGGAAGATGGTGAAGATCAGCGGGAACAGCAGCTTGAGCGCGATCTTGGCGGCCTGCTCCTCGGCCCGCATGCGGCGCTTGGTGCGCAGCATGTCGGACAGCACTCGCAGGGAGTCGCCCAGGCTGGTGCCGAAGCGGTCGGCCTGGATCAGCATGGAGGCGAACTTGTCCACGTCCTCAACGCCGGTGCGCAGCGACAGGTTCGACAGCGCCTTTTCCTTCGAGAAGCCCGAGCGAAGCTCCAGCAGCATCAGCTGCAACTCATCCGCGAGCACCGGGCAGCGCAGCGCCAGTTCATCGGCAACGCGCATCAGCGCCGCATCGAGCCCGAGGCCGGCCTCCACGCAGACGGTCAGCAGGTCGATCACGTCCGGAAACTCTTCAAACACCGTACGCTGGCGTTGCGCGACCTTGCGCGCGAGAACGAGGTTGGGCAGGTAGTAGCCGATTGCCCCCAGCACTGCCAGCAACACGAACATGATGTTCCGGTCCTGCAGGCCGGGCTGGCCGGCGGCTGCCAGCAGCCCGATCATCGGCAGGGCGATGGCCAGAACCGTCTTGGCGGCAAAGTACAGCGGTGCGGCACTGGCATTGCGCCAGCCGGCGTTCATGAAGCGCACGCGCAGCTGCGAGCTCTCCCAGCCTTCCTTGGGCAGTGACAGCCGCGATACCGGCTGCGCCCATTGCACCAGCTTTTCGTATAGCGCATTCTGCTTGCCAGGATCAGCCCCGAGCTGGCCCGCCTGGCCTGCAATCTGCTCCGCCCGTCCGCGCAAGCGGTTTGGCGAGAACACGTAGAGCACCCCGAACACCGTGCCGAACGCCGCCACGAAGATCAGCGCGAGCACGACAAACTGGTCCGCCTGAAACCCCTGGATAATGCCTTGCATGATGGACTCCCGTCAGGATGGCTGTCCAAGCCCTGCTTCTTCGAGCACTGCATGTACTTGTGGAACCGCACGCTGCACATTCATACCCGGATACGGATGATCTTGCGCATCCACAGCACGCCGAAGGTCATCGATACCAGAGCGCCGCCGATCAAGCGCAATCCAAGCGGGTCCTGCCACAGCACGTTCATGAAGCCTGGATTGACCACCAGGATCAGTCCGGCAGTGCAGAAGGGCAGCAAGCCCAGCACCCACGCGGACATCTTGCCTTCCGCCGACAGCACACGGATCTTGTCGAACAGCTTCAGCCGCTCGCGCACCATCGTGCCGATGGTGTCGAGGATTTCCGCCAGGTTGCCGCCGCTTTCACGCTGGATCAGTACCGCGATGACGAAATAGCGCAGGTCGCCCACCGGTACCCGGATGGCAAGGTTGGTCATGGCCTCATCCAGCGCCACGCCATAATTGATTTCCTCGAAGGTTGTGCGGAACTCCGGCCCGATCGGGGCCTTCATTTCCTGCCCGACCATGCCGAGCGCGCCACTGAACGAGTGCCCGGCGCGCAGGGCACGGCTGATCATGTCGACGGCATCAGCCAGCTGTGCCTCCATCCGCTTGATCCGCTTGGCGCGCTGGCGCATCACATGCAGCACTGGCAGCAGGGCAGCCAGCGCTGCACCGGCGAGCACCAGCGGTACCGGTATCGGCACCAGCGGAATCAGTGCCAGCGTGCACAGCGCCACCATCGCGCAGTAGCCCAGCAGTTGCGCCACCGACCAGGTGCTGCCGGATTGCTCCAGCCACCGGTCCAGCGCACTCACGCGGGGCACGCTCATCAGCCACTTCTGCAAGCGCGGCGAGCCCGCCAGCATGCGCTTCTTCAGGATCGACAACTGCTCTGCGCTGACATGTCCGCCTGCCGACAGCGCCCGCAGCCGCGCCTCGATGCGCTTGGCCGCGGGGCCATGGGCGTTGCTCCACCACAGGTAGATGCCCTCGACGCAGAGCACCACGGCCACGAACAGCAGGATGCCGAAGGCGTAGAAGATCGTGCTCATGTGTAGCTCCCCGGGATTGCTTGTTGTTGTATCGTGCCTGCGGATCAGACTTCGAAGCGTTTGGCCGGATCATAGGTCTCATCCGGCAGCCCCACGCCGAACACGCGCAGCCGCTCGGCAAACTTGGGGTACACCCCGGTCGCCCGGAAATTGCCGCGGACCGTGCCATCCTTGTCCACGCCCGTGCGCTGGAAGGTGAAGATCTCTTGCATGTTGATGATGTCGCCCTCCATGCCCGTGATCTCCTGGATGCTGATGATCTTGCGCCGGCCGTCGGTCATGCGCGCCGCCTGCACGATCACCGTGATGGCCGAGGAGATCTGCTGCCGCATGGCCTTGGCCGGCATGGTCAGACCGGCCATGCTCACCATGTTTTCCAGGCGCGTCAGCGCATCGCGCGGTGTGTTGGCGTGAATGGTGGTAAGCGACCCTTCGTGGCCGGTGTTCATCGCGTTGAGCATGTCCAGCGCCTCGCCGCCGCGCACTTCGCCCAGGATGATGCGGTCGGGGCGCATGCGCAGCGCGTTGCGCACCAGTGCGCGCTGGGTGATCTCGCCCTTGCCTTCGATATTGGGCGGGCGCGTTTCCAGTCGCAGCACATGGGGCTGGCGCAGCTGCAGTTCGGCCGCATCCTCGATGGTGACCACGCGCTCGTCTTCCGGGATAAAGCCCGAGAGGATGTTCAGCAGCGTGGTCTTGCCGCTGCCGGTGCCGCCCGATACCAGCACGTTGACTTTGGCCTGCGAGAGCGCCTGCAACAGCTGCGCCATCGGCGGCGTCAGGCTGCGCAGGTTCACCAGGTCGGACACCTGCAGCGGATTCACGGAAAAGCGGCGGATCGACAGCAGCGGCCCGTCGATGGCAGAGGGCGGGATAATGGCGTTGACGCGCGAGCCGTCGGGCAGGCGCGCGTCGACCATCGGGCTGGTCTCATCGATGCGGCGCCCGACGCGCGACACGATCTTCTCGATCACCTTCATCAGGTGCGCGTCGTCGTAGAACACCACGTCGGTCAGTTCCAGCTTGCCGCGCCGCTCCACATAGGTCTGGCGTGCGGTGTTGACCAGGATGTCCGACACGGTGGGGTCCTGCAGCAGCGGCTCGAGCGGGCCGAAGCCGAACATCTCGTCGTAGATTTCCACCGTCAGCTGGCGCCGCTCGTTGTCATTGAGCAGCACTTTCTGTTCGTCGATGATCAGGTTGACCAGCGCAGCGATCTCCTGCCGCACCTGCTCCTGCGGATAGCGCGCCAGGCGCTCCAGCTCGACGCGGTCCAGCACGGTCTCGTGCACGTCCCGCTTGAGTTGGTGGTAGCCGCCCGACACGGAGGCTGCCGACGTCGCAAACTGGATTGCGGCGTGGCCATTGGCAGTGAAGGCGGGCCCGGCATTGGCCAGCTGTTCGCGAATGGACATGATGAACTCCTCGTTATCGGCTTCGGTTGGCCGCCACCCTGGCTGGCCGTCGTCAGGGTATTCAGGTGCTCCGCGCGCGCAGCATCAGCCTGCGCAGCGGCGATACCGCTTCGGGCCTGCTGCGCCGCTCGGTTTCCGGCGTGGTGCACAGCTGCGTGGCCATGGCCTGCAGCGCGCGCGCCATGGCGCTGCGCCGGCTCAGCTTGGCGACCGGCTCGCCGTGGCTGACGGCCTCATCCACGGCGGCGGGGTCGTCGGGCAGGGTAAAGGCGGCCTTCATGCCGAAGATCTCCTCCATCGTTGCGCGCGGCATCTCGTTCTTGCGGCCGGTGCGGTTCAGCACCAAGCTGACCTTGTCGGTGGGATAGTGCAGCGCACGCAGGATATCGAGCAGCCGACGGCCCGGTCGCCCGAAAGAGATGGCTGGCTCGGCCACCACGCAGATGCGGTCGCTGTGATCCAGCATGCCGATCGACAACGGGTCGATGCTCTGGCCCAGGTCGAAGATCACGAAGTCATAGGCCGGCTGTACCACCGAGAGGATCCACTCCAGCTTGTCCTTCTGGATCTGGCTGGCCTTGATTGGATCGGCCGCACCCGCCAGCACGTCGAAGCCGTTGTCCACATGTACCAGGCAGGCTTCCAGGAAGGCGGCATCCATGCGGTCGATCTGGCTGCAGATATCGGGCAGTGTGGAAGGCGGGGTCTTGTCGCTGACGATATAGGTCAGGTCGCCGAAGTGCCGGTTCAGGTCCACCACCAGCACGCGCTTGTCAAGGTGGCGGGCCAGCGCGTCGCCGAGGTTGGCCGCCACGAAGCTGGTACCCGCGCCGCCTTTGCACGAGATCACCGAAATCACCTGTCCGGTCTCTTGCGCACGCGGCACGTGGCCGGCTTCCACGCGCTTGAGCGCCTCGGCCAGTTGCCCCTTGTCCAGCGGCCACGACAGCACATCGCGGATGCCGGCACGCATGGCCTTGATCAGCACCTCGGAGCTGGGCGCCTGCGTGATCAGGATGCAGGGCAGTTCAGGGTGTTGCTGGCGCAGGGTCTCGATGGCCTGCATCTGCGAGGCATTGATGGCCGGCAGTTCCAGGATGAGCAGGTCGGCCATGCGCAGCCGGCTGGCATGGAACGGGATACGCGACAGACCCTCCTGCAGCGTCATGGCCTGGAAGTTGCCAATTACGGCGCTGAGCCGGTTGATCTCGGCCAGCCGGTCGGCGTCTTCGGAAACGATCAGAATTCTGAGCATGGTGTGCTCCTGGTTCATGCGCGCTAGTTGCAGATCTTGCCGCTGGTGGCAGAGTCAAGGCTCTCCCGCGGCAGCGTGGTGGAGAACGGAGGCATCGATACCGTGATCGGAACGACCGGAATGAAGGTCTTGACCGAGACGTCGGCGACACTGACGGTGACGGAGCGGCAGGAATTGCGCGCGGTGTCGGCGTCGGCGTCGCAGCCGCTTGGCTCGTAGGCGACCTGGATATTGGTGTCCTTCAGCAAGGGCATCAGATACGTCATCCTGTCCTTGATGGCGGTGTCTGTGACGTCGCACACCACGGCGATGCGTGCGCCCAGTCGGGTGGCTTCGCCGGCGGTGTTCCAGTAGAACAGCACGCGGGAAAACTCGGCAATGCCAATCAGCAGCATGAAGAAGATGCTGGCGACCAGGGCGAACTCGATGGCCGCTGCGCCGGACTGCCGTGAACGCAGGTGCGTGGCGTGGATCGGAGTCATAGCACCTGCCTCATTACCGTTGCGATATCGGAGAACGCCAGGGCTCCCACATTGAGGTAGCTCTGCATCGGCGAGTAGGTAAACCCCGAGATCTTCACTTCCACCAGGTTGATGGTTCCCGCCGGCGTGCCTGAACTGCCTCCGCCTTCATAGATGGGGACGTTGGCAAACTGCTTGCCGCCGCAGCCGGTCGATTCAACGCGGTCGCAGACGACTACCATCGACGGGCTGAGGCCTTTCACAAGTACCGTGCCGCTGCAGGTGGTCTTGCCATAGACGGCAATGCATTTCGCCTGGTCCAGCGGGTAATTCGGCTCGCTGGGCGCGTACTGCGACAGGAAGCGTGCCGCATCACGCGTGGCCTTGGCCAGGGCGTTGTACTGGTAGATGGCGCGCCCGAACTCCGCCACCCCGGTCACCAGCATAAGCAAGGGCACCAGGATCAGCGCGAACTCCACGGCGACCGCTCCGCGTCGATTGCACCTGCGTTGCCTGCATCGCTTCATGATCGGCTCCTATTGCACCAGCACCGGCACGCGGGGACCAGCACCCGTGCTGGATCCGGGCACGCCCTGAGTCGCGCACGGGCTGGTTGGATCCTTCGAATCGCCAAGGTACTCGATGTAAGTCACATCCTTTACGCTGGGCTCCTGCATGGGTTGCACCATCAGCATGCAAGCCCAGGAGTCCACCGTGGCTTGCTTGGTAGCGGCAAGGTCATTGCAGTTCACCACTGGTACCTGTACCAGCCTGCGGTCGGCGCCAGCCTGGTGGATCAGCTTGGTCGACGGCGTGCCCTTGGTCTTCAGCCCGCTGTTCGCGTCGGTCTGGTACGGTTCGTTGGCGCCCCGCTTCTGGATGAAATCCGCGTAGGCGTTGCCGCCGTTCGGCGGATTCCATGTCGTGACGCTGTAGGCATAGCCCGCAAAGTCCGGGGCGCCGTTCTCCGGCCCCTTGTAAGAGCCGGTATAGATCCCGAAGCGGGTATTCCATGCCGGTATCAGCGCTGAGATGCTGCCTGGCTGGCCAACCTTGGACCCCACTACCGACAGGTCGCACTGTCCGCTGCCGGCAAGGAGGTCCGCCAGTTCGGAGGCGCCGCCTCCCGGGGGAGAAAGGTCAGCCCAGCCAAAGCTGCCGGGACCGTACGGATCCGACTCGTCCTTGGACTTGATCCAGTCGCCCCGGTTGTAAGCGGTTCTCACCGGATTCGCCGTTTGCGGCGTGCAGATATAGACCGGGATGGCACAGGCGGTTTGGGCGCTGGTAGTGGTCGCGACAGCCATGGCATTGACGGTGCTGGGCTTGATATCCATGCCTGGCAGCGCGTTGAGGACCTGGATGAACCAGTGGGCAATACCTGTGCGCTCGGCCGTGCATTTCACGTATTTGACCTTGTCGAGCGAGTACGGCACCTTGTCCTTGGTGTAGAAGGTATTGTCAGGTGTGTCGCTGTATGAGACGTTGAGGTTCTCAAACATTTCCACTGCCTTGCCCTGGAACAGCGCGGCGTTGCTTGTGCCCGTGGTGAGGCCGGCCGCCTCGGACACGAGCAGCGGCGTGGCCCCCGTTACGTCGCGCGCAGCAGCCAGCGCGCAAGCATCGACGCTGTTCTGCAGCTCGCTCTTGGTTACATAGAGCTTGCCCAGATCAAGTGCCAGCCCGACAAAGCCGATCAGCACTGCCAGCGACAGCCCGACGATGATGGCAACTGCGCCACGCTGGCGCGCGCGCCGTATCAGCCTGGGTCGTGCGAAGCCCGATGTAGACATGATCGCCTCCCGCGGTTCCGGTGCTCAGCGGCTGCCGCCGCCACCACCCACGCCCACGCCGCCATAGCCGCCTGCGCCGAAATCGATGGTCATGGAGGGTGCGCCGCCTTGCTGGCTCTTTGACAGCGAACGGTCGAAGTTCTTCATCGCCGCCACGGCGGTCTTGCCGTCGGTGCCGGTGACGGTCGGAAGGCCGGCAGGCGCGTCGGGATTGATGATCTGCATCTGCGTGACGGTGGCCAGCGCGACGCCGCGCTGGCCGTCCCATACCGGCGTTGAGGTCATGCAGGCCGACAGGCCCAGGCAGGCCAGGCTACCCAGCACCACGACGGTGGCGCTGCGCGAAAGCTTCAGTGTCTTGTTCATGGTCGTTCTCCGGTTCTGCTGGTGGCGCGGCGGATCAGTTGCCGCCCGATGCGGTGCGGCCGGCCGGAGCCGCAGCCCTGGCCTGGGCCAGGCGGGCGGCCGTGGCTTCGATGCGGGCGATGCGCGCGGTGGTGTCCTCGGCCGGCGGCGCGGCCGCCGTGTTGCGGGCGGGCGCCGGGGCTGGCAGGGCAGGAAGCTTGCTGGCGCCGGCAACTGGTTCCCGCGTAGCTGGCGCAGGCTCATCCAGCGGCTTGCCATTCGGCACGGCAGAGACCGAGGTGTTGGGCGTGCCTTCGCTGCGCGGTGCCGTAGGCGGCGTGGCGGGCGCTGCGGCCGGTGCGGCGGGCTGNNNNGGCTGCGACGGCGCCGGCGCGGGTTGCGGCGCGCGCTTGCCGTCGCCTTCCATATTGCCCATGAAGTACAGCGACAGCGGGTTGGGCGTGGAGAAGCTGTCGGTCGGCAGCGGATAGTTGCTGGTCTGCATCGGCTTGACCAGGCGCGGCGTGATGATGAACACCAGCTCGGACAGGTCCTGCTGGTACTGCGTGCTGCGGAACAGCGTGCCCAGCACCGGCACTTCGCCAGCACCCGGCAGCGCCTTGAGCGAGCCGCGCGCGCTGTCGGTCAGCAGACCGCCGATGGCGAAGCTCTCACCGTCGCGCATCTGCACGGTGGTGGAGGCGCGGCGGGTGGTGATCACCGGCAGAATGGTCTGGCCTGCCAGGGTGCCGCCACGGATGGTGGCGCCCGTGGGCGACAGTTCGGACACTTCCGGCGCGACCTTCAGGTGGATGCGGCCGTTGGCCAGCACGGTGGGCGTGAACTTCAGGCCCACACCGAACTCTTCCTCCTGCAGCGTGACGGTGCCGGCCCCGTTCAGCACGTTGGCCTGTGCCACCGGGATATAGATCTTGCCGCCCGCCAGGAAGCTCGCTTCCTGGCCGCTGATGGTGACCAGGTTCGGCTCGGCCAGGATCTTGACCAGGCTGTCGTTCTTCTGCGCATCGATGGCGAACTCGAATGGCTTGTTGTTGGCCTTGCTGCCGAAAAAGGCCGCCGACGCGCCGGTCAGCAACGACGTTACTAGGCCGCCGCTCCAGGAACCAAAGCCGCCCTGAAGATTCACCGCGGAACCGAGCTGGTTCAGCAGCGTCTTGGACACCTCCGCCACCTTCACTTCCAGCATCACCTGCTGCGGTGTGTCGACCGACATCATGTTCAGCACGTTGCCCTTCTTGTTGCCGTTGCCGTTGCCGTCGCCGCTGTGCGCCGCGTTGGCGTAGGCCTGGGCAATCTCCATTGCCTGCTGTGCGGTCTGCGCGTTGGTGACGCTGCCGGTCAGCACCAGGTTATCGGCGGCGGTCATGACGCGGATGCCGGGCTCGCCGGGCAACAGCTGGCCGAGCGAGGTCTGCAGGCCGCCAGCATCGGCATTGACCACCACGTTGATGATGGTGCAGCTGCCGCTGCGGCCCTGCACAATCATGTTGGTGGTGCCCACCGTGCGGCCCAGCACGTAGAGCGTTTGCGGCGACACCATGGTGGCCTGCACGACGCCGGGATTGCCCAGCGTGCGGTTGCGAACCGGCTCTGGCAGCGTGATCAGCTGTGACTTGCCAACCGCCACCATCACGCTGGATTCGCTGCGGATCGCGCCGGTGCAGTTGGGCCCGCGCGCCTCCGCGGACGTCACGGGCGGCGCCGACGCGGCCGGTGCGGCGGCTCCGGGCGTCATGCTGATGGTCATCTGCATCGGACCCTGGGGGGCCTTGGCGGCAGCCGGTGCGGTTGCCTTGGTCAGGTTGCCCGCCTCGATGGCGGCCTGTGCCGCGGCGGCCAGCGGCGTGCAGAGGATGGCGGCCAGCACCAGGATGCGGGTGCCGCCAGCAGCTTCGGATCGTTTCTGGTTCATTTTGAATCTCCCCCCGGAGAGGCTGTGTTGCAGCTCAGAATTCGTTGGATGCCGTGTGGAACGTGGTCAGAAGCACTCGACGCCGCCTTGCATGCCTGCCAGCACGCCGATGCAATTGCCAGAGCGCGCTGGTGCAGCAACCGTGCGGGTCTTCACCACGGTGCGCGTCGCCGTCTGGGTTACGACCTTGACGGGCGCTTCGGGCGCCTTGCCCAGCAAGGTCCCCTTGGTGGCGCCGCCGGTGTTGATGTCTGCCACATCCAGCTGGTTGCGCAGCACCAGCGACAGGGTGCCCACGCTGCGGGCCACATCGAGCTTCTCGGCCTGTTCGGGCGTGACTTCCAGCGTGACCGCGTTTACCACCTTGGGCTGGGTTTCGTCGCGGCTGACCTGTTGCGCTACCGCCAGCACCAGGATCTTCTCGAGCACGATCTTCGAGATGCTGCCGCTCTGCGCGGTCTTGGCTTCTTCGTTGGTATTGACGATCACGTCGACGTAGTTGCCCGGCAGCGCGAAGCCGGCCACGCCCACCACGTCGTTGACGCGCACCGTGATGGCACGCTTGCCGTCATTGATCACGGCGGACAAGCCACCCTTGGTGCCCACCGGCGCCAGCTTGGCGTCGAGGACAGGCTCGCCGCGCTGGAGGCTGGTGCGGACCACGCGGCCCTCCAGTGCCTTCATGTCTTCAAACGCGCCGGGCGGCACGCTGCCTGTCGGCCAGCTGACCATGCGCAGCTGGCTTCCGTTGAGCGGCTGGCCGAGGTTGAGGTCGTTGGCGGCGACGACCACCTGCCTGACCGAACCGGACGACTGCTGGACCAGCCATCGCGACGCGGATACCACTGCCGCCACGCCGGCGACGAGGGCAATCAGCAGCATCAGGATTGCGCGTGTGTTTTTCATGATGATTCTCCCCCTACAGTTGTCCGAAGATTCGGTGGTGCAGTTCAGCTTGCGGCGCGGTGGTCATCTGGCCATCGATGGCCAGCGCCCAGCGATGGCATGGCGTCGGCCGAAGCGCGCAGCCCGTAGTAGCCTTGCCATGCAGACAGCAGGCCTGCCTCGGTGACCTGCGCGGGCTGGCCGTGGTAGCGCACGCCCGAGTCCACCAGGCGGAGAAGGTCGCGCGGGATGCAGGCGAGCAGCGGCGTATCGCTGGCGTAGTGCAGGCTGTCGACCAGGAAATCGAACATCGCATCCGTGCTGGCCAGCCCGAAGTCAGCGGCGGTGCGCTGGTAGACCTCGCGGTAGTCGTCCACCGACAGCGGGCCCACGTAGAGCTTGCTGCCGAGCCGGCGCAAGAAGGCGTCGTCGCTCAGCTCCGACGGTTCGAGATTGGTCGAGAACACTGGCCAGACATCGAACGGCACCGAGAAGCGCACGCCGGTCTGCAGCGTGAACATGTCAATGCTGCGATCCAGCGGCACGATCCAGCGGTTCAGCAGTTCGCTGACGCCGACCAGTTGGCGGCCCAGGTCATCGATGATGTAGATGCCGTTGTTGGCCTTCATGTGGGGGGGCGCCTGGTAGAAGCCGGAGACGCGGTCATAGCGCAGGTCCAGCATGGACAGCGTCAGCTCGCCGCCAGACAGCACTACCGGGCGATGGCACAGGACCCAGCGGCGGTCCAGCGAGCGGCGCGCCAGCGATGCTTCGCTGTCGTCGAACGGCACATGGACCAGCGGGTCGAACACCTGGATGATTTCACCGGCCACGGTGATGGCATGCGGCACCGGTACCGCGCCAGGCAGCAGCGTGCCCAGGCGCTGTGCCAGGTAAGTCTTGCCACTGCCGGGCGGGCCATAGATCATCAGCGCGCGGCAGGTGTTCAGTGCCATGCCGATTGCGTCGAGCAGATGGACCGGGATCACCAGGTCATGGAATGCGGCAGTAACGTCCGCCTTGGTCACGGAAGCGTGGTTGACCGAGTGGCGCTTGACGGCATCGAGGTACGCATCCAGCGTGACCGGCGCAGTGCCGACATAGCTGCAGCGCGCCGAGGCTTCCGCCGCGCGGGTATAGCCGGCGTCAGTGAGCCGGAAGCGCACATCCAGGTCGCTGGCGCCGCGGTGCGCGATCTCCAGCAGGCGCTCGCGCACGGCGACGGCCGCGATTTCATTGACCACCAGTGCCGGCAGCTTGAGCGTGTCGGCCAGTACTGCCAGCGTGACGGTGCGGTGCTGGTAGGCGGCCTTCATCAGCAGCCCGAGCAACTGCGAGATCTCCAGGCCGGTATCGGCAATCGTGCGCGGCAGCACATGCCAGGGCGGCATCGGCACCGTGCCGTGCTCGGCATGGACATTCCTGCCGGTCGCGACGGGCTCGAGGAGCCGTGGTGCGTGACCTGAGTCGTGATGCTCGTTCATTGCCGTCCCCTGTTCTCTGGTCAGTGTGTTCGCATTCCTGAAGGCGCCCGTGACTGGTCGGCGCGTTGTGTCCCTTGTGGCTTGTGTCATGTGCCGGCAAAGAGCATGGTCAGCGTCCCGGCGGCGATCACTACGCCGTAAGGCATGGAGCCGGCGGAGGCCCCGGCTTGAGGTTGCACCGGCCGTGAACCAGGTACCAGGGCGGCGATCAGCATGTGGCCCACTCGGGCGAGGGTCGAGCGTCCCTGTCCTGTGGCAAGCACCTGTATCAGCGCCCAGATCCCGCCAATCACGCAGGTTGCCAACGCGATCTTCAGCACCATGCTGACGCCGAGCCAGGCGCCCACGGCTGCCATCAGCTTGACATCGCCGGCCGCCATGCCGCGCATCAGATAGAAGGGTAGCAACAGCACCAGGCCCGCCGTCCAGCCAAGAAGCCACGCCAGCGAGCCGGCTGCCAGGCCATGCATTGCAGCCATCATGGGCAGCGCGGCGATCAGGGCGCCGAAGGTCAGCCAGTTGGGAATGCGTCGCCGATGCAGGTCGATGGCCGCGGCGGTGAGCACGATGCCGATCGTGGCGGGGCCGACAAAGGGGCCGACAAAAGGGGCGAGGGCGGTGGCGGCTTGCATGGTGATGAGTTCTGGCTGCTTGGGTTGTTTTCCGGACAGATGCAAGTCGGATGTCTTAGGGCATCCTGAAGGCGATCAACTCGTACATGCCTTTCACCGCATCGCCGAGCGTGACCACTGAGCCGAAAATTGCCATGGCGATCAGACTGCCGAGCAATGCGTATTCAATAGACGTGACACCCTGGTCGTCGCGCAGAAGATCTGTTGACCTGGCGAGGAGCTTCGACATTTGGTGTCTCCGGTGTCTGTGGTGGTTGCCGCTTGGAAGTGCGTGCCGCATGGCTGACCGGAACAGGCCAGCCATGCGGGCGTGCCGACTATCAGGCGGGCAGAGCGTTGGTGAGGGTATCGCCAATGAACTTGAAGATGAGGTTCAGGTTCGTGCCAATAAGCTGAACCGAAACGATGATGACAACTGCGATGAGTGCTGCAATCAGACCATATTCAATGGCGGTCACACCGTCTTCATCACGGATGAATTGCTTGATCATGGTGGTCAGGTTTTGCATGACAAACTCCTTGGGTTGGGGACAAGCACTGCAGGGTTACGAACTGCGGATAAGGCAACTGGCACCGGATATCAATGCCTGGAAGTCCGGAAGCAGGGCGGTGCGCAGATAGCGCATGCATGGAACGGCCACTGCCCGGGACCGCCGTGCACACCGAGCGGGTTGCGTGACTGCAGCCGGCGTTGTGCCGACGCATGCATGCACCGCGCGGCGTGCTGCACATGGCCTGCGCGAGCCAGGCAACGGAACGGCGCGCTGCTGGTGCCCCTGGCAGCAGCAGCGTGGCCGATATTCCGGTGTGGCATCGCAGGTTGGCGTGCGACTGGCATGGTGAAGCTCCCCTTATCTTTCTGGAACTGATGCCGGCGAACGTTGCGCCGGCATCGCGGCAATCAGGACTGCGGTGCCGCGTGCCTGACATAGGCAAACGCCAGGCCAGGCCAGTGGAAACCGTTGTGCCACAAGGGTTTGCGGGTAGCGATGCGCGGTGGCCACAGGCTCGGCGGGCCTGCAGGCGGCCTTTCGGCCACGCTTCGTTGCTGGGTGGAAACGCGGGTCTTGCAAGCCATTCCGGACCCCACTACGGATGTCCTAGATCGCGGGACGTGCTCAAGTGGGCCGCGCTGGCGAAAGAGGGCGGCAACTTCATCCAAAAGCATGAGGCAGCGTTCGCGCCGAGGTTCGGCATTCGTCGCAGTCGGTAGTCCTCCTGGCTGCTTCGGTTCCCTTTTTGCGGTGACGGCCAGACTGACGGATGAGAACGTCTTCTGCCGAGGCAACGTTTCCGAATCGAAACATTGCGAAGTACGCCAGGGCCGCGGGAGTGCCGGCAGGTTCCACAGGCAGTCCCTTCAAACCCTTGTGTGCAGGGGGCTGCAGGCTCGCGCGGCCGCGTGATTCACCTTGGAAACATGGCATGTGAGATGGCTGTTCTTCGCTGCAATCGCAGGCGTGCGCGCGGGTGGGCGCAATCGACTTGCGAAGGGGGAGCTGCGCGACAAGGCATGCGGTTCACGCAGGCTTCGCGTCTTGTCGACGGCCTGCCGGGGGGCGGCGCTGCCGGGTATTGGGTGTGCATCGCGATTGGAGCTCGCGAGGGCGAGAGCCGTGGCAGGTGCGGGGGGCAAGGCAGCCACCTTGCATTGCCGATGGCCGCAGGGGCTGCGCTATAAGCTGTGATGCGACGCGCCCTGCGGACCGGGGCATCGCATGAGCGCGGAAGCTCAGCCCAACGCTGCCAGCAGCCATGCAGCGCCATGGCGTGGCCCGCTACGGCCACGCAGGGTGCCGGGACGCCCGCCATGCCGCAATTTGCGACGCACGCTGCAGGCTAGCCGGAAATGGGCACAGGCGGGCGGGTAACGGCCCTATTGTTCACGGACATAGGCGACGGCATTCTTATCCTCATGCACTTTTCGCCAGCCCGGTAAGCCATGGATCAGCTTTGCTGCAGGACTTGAGGGTTCCAGAACGGCCCATCGGATCTTGTATTCCTGGATCAGGGCCTGCAGCATCTTGGCATCGCCAGAATAGGCTGCCATATACCTTCGCACGAAGTCGTCGCCGTAGAGGTCGGCGCGGCCGTCGATGAGCGGCGCAATTCCGGAGAATATGAGGTAGCCGCCGAAGTTGTAGCTATTGAAGACCGGCCCGGTGCCACCTGCCGCCATGGCCGCGTTGACGGCCTCACGGGGCTGTATCCGACCCTGGTCGTGCTGGATGCCATTGGCAAGGAAGGCGATGCTGGCCATGAACAGTGCCATGCACAGTGCGGTAATGGTTCGAATACTCCGTAGTGACAGGCGCGGCTTGACTTCCGGACGGATGGCTGCGCGTAGCTGGGGGCCGGCGCTGGGCATCAGCAACAGCGGGGCCAGCAGCCCCAGCAGCTCGGCATAGCGCGCGAAGGTCAGGGCAAGATGAATCAGCCCGAAGCACATCAGGATCCGGATCGCAGGCAGGCGGAGCCCGAAGTAGAGCGCGCCGAACAGCACAAAGCCAAGCCACAGCTCGATTGGCTGGATCAAGCGGAAATCCGGTGCCTTCCATTCGTTGATGATGCTGAGCGAATAACTCATGCCGGAAACGTGGAAGGGGAAGAGCAGGCCGTCCACGCCGTTCGGTGTCAGCAGGGCCGCCATGACGGTCAGTGCCAGGAACGGTGCCCATGCCTGCGCGCTCCGGCGTGGATGTCCTTCAGTCAGGATGGCCTCAACGGCCAGCGCGCCGGCCAGCCCGATACCGAGAAGGAAGCTGCCATGCAGGTTGGCCCAGGCCAGCATGACGACCGGCAGCCACAGGCTGGGTCGCTTGCCTTGCTCACGCGCCAGCACAAGTTGGGCGGCCCAGATCACCATCAGCGGCCAGGCCAGCGCATGGGGGCGGGCGAGCAGATGCTGGGCCAGCGTGAGGAAGGCCAGGAGTGTCCCGGCGAACGCATGTAGTGGTTCGATATAGCGCAGCAGGAACCGCAACAGTACGGTCAGCGTGACAGCGGTCGCCAGCGCGGTGACCAGCACCGGCCCGGCCCAGCCGAGCCAGGCATGGGATGCGCCAAGGATGACTTCGGCCAGCCATTCATGCGGAATCCATTTTGCGCCGTGAAAAGAGAACGAGAAAGGATCGGTCGCTGGCACTGCATGGTTGGCAAGGATCCATTTGCCGGCGGCGATGTGCCAGAGGGTGTCGGCATCCACCAGCAAGCGGCCACCGATAAATGAGAGGATCGAGAACAGGCTGAGTCCGAAGAGGGCGACCCAGAACCACTGCTTCGTGGCGAACTGCTGGAGCAGGCTTTCCCTGCTGGTCGTCTCCACCCAGGTCGTGTTGATTTTCATGGCGTCTCGCGGTGGCTGTAGTGGTTACCCATCCGGATCAGGTAGGAAAGGCGCGCGGCTGGCCCGGCGCCGCCGGGGCGCAGTTGCCGGGCTGTCGCAATAACCGCGCCATTGACGAAGGTGCCCTTGTTTCCCGGGGGAGAGAGCGCCGCCTGGGTGCGCGCCTTGCCGAGCTGGAGACAAGGTGCCCGTGCTTCCGTTTCCACTACGAATCGTGCTTAATTCTTTGAAGCTCGCGGTTGCATGCGAGGCAGCGCGCACGTGCGGCCATCCTTGCGCCAAAAGTATGAGTCGGAGCGCGCGGCACACAGTGCATTTGGTGGAGACCGACGCGCAATCCCGCCGCTGAGCCCCCAGCGCGGGAGGAGTCGCAGGGAGTAAGCCGCCCGATGGACAACGTTTCAGCGGGGAAACGCGCGCTGTCGCCGGGGAGCAGCTGTGCCCCGGTCAATGCCGGGAGAACCGGAATGGCATGCGGGATTGCGGTCGGAGCGGGTCGTGATTCAGCCTGGAAACGCTCGCACAAGTCCGGATTTCAGCGCCTCGCCCAGGGCCATGGTTCTGCTTGTACATCGGTGGGCGCCTGACCAGAATGGAGCCAGTACACCGATGCATCGCCGCTGCATTGCCAAGAAGAACATGGGCCGGCGCTGCCACAGAATATCAGGGGGATGGGGAGCGATGAGCCTGGACCATAGCCCGGCAGCAACGCCGGGGTTAGTGAGGTCGCGGCATTGGCTGGACCTGGAGCGTCTCAGGGCCTACAGCGTTGCCGTGCTGATTATCTATGGTGCCTTGATCGTGATATGGGCATTGAAAACGAAGGGCTTCACCACGGATTTACTGGGTCGCCCTGGCGTAGATTTCTCGGCCTTCTGGAGTGCGTCGTATCTGGTCATGAAGGGACAAGCCGCCAGGGTCTATGACTACGAGACGCTGCAACCCGTCATAGCGGCGTTCGGTGCAGTCCGGGGCGAGGGTAAGTTTTTCCTGCCGTGGGTCTATCCCCCCACCTTCCTGTTATTCGTGATGCCGCTGTCCTTGTTGCCGTTTGTAGCGAGCTATCTGCTTTTCATCGGCAGCACGGCAGTCGTGTACATCACCGCGGTATTCAGGATCCTGGCCTTTCCCGGTGTGCCGCGCCACGTGGTATGGCTGCCCGTGCTGGCGTTTCCCGGAATCCATGAGGCTGCCTTGATCGGGCAGAACTCGTTACTGACGGCCGGCATGGCGGCATGGGCGCTGATCCAGTTGAGAACCCGGCCGGTGCTGGCGGGGGTTCTGATTGGCTTGCTGAGCGTGAAGCCGCAGCTGGCGGCGTTGCTCCCCGTAGCATTGGTGGTGGACCGCGCATGGAAGGCATTCTTTACCGCTGCGGCAACCGCAACTGCGATTGCTGCCTGCAGCATTGCTCTTTGGGGATGGGAAACCGTACCCGCGTTCCTGGAAAGCGGCACGCTCTTCAGGCAGATCGTGCTTGAGCAGGGCGAGATTGGATGGCGCCATTGTCCGACCGTCTTCGCCATGATGCGCCGGGCCGGGGCGCCAGTGGCGGTCGCGTACTTGGCCCAGGGGCTGGGCGCGGTCTTTGCGATCTGGGTGCTGGTCAGAGCCTGGCGCGGCCAGAGTTCGACGGCACTGCGTATTGCTGCGCTGGCCGCGTCCACCGTGATGGTAAGCCCCTACCTCTGGTACTACGAACTGACCTGGCTGGGATTGGCGATCGCAGGCCTGGCAGTCGAGGGTGTGAAGCACGGCTGGATGAAAGGGGAGCGGGAACTGCTGGTGGTGGCATGGCTGCTGCCATTTGCCCTGAGCATGAATCAGGCGGGTCATCTGCCACCTGCCGGGCCGCTGGTGACACTGTTGATGCTGATGGCAATCCTGCGCAGGGCCCGGACCGGGGAGCGGTTCGCACCAGGCAAATAACAAGGCGCATGAATGCGCAATCACGACGGTGTGTGCACAAGCCACCCCGTCTCGGGAGGGGATCATGTCGGGTCCATACGGTGTCAGGCTGCTGTCTCTGGTTGTACCTTGCTACAACGAGTCAGAGAGCATCAGCAAATTCTTCGCGAGCGTCATTCCAGTGCTCGAATCCATCGATGCGATGCGCTTCGAGATCGTGCTGGTGAACGACGGCAGCTCGGACGACACGCTGGACAAGCTCATTGCATATTCGCGCCGCGACGCACGGGTGCGAGTCGTGGACCTGACGCGGAATTTTGGCAAGGAAGCTGCCTTGACTGCGGGACTCGACGAAGCCCTTGGCGACGCGGTGATTCCCATGGACGCTGATCTGCAGGACCCGCCCTCACTGATCCCTGAGCTGGTCATGCGCTGGCGGGAAGGGGCAGAGGTGGTGCTTGCCCAGCGCGCCAGCCGCGTATGCGACTCCTGGCTCAAGCGCGTGACCGCGGGCGCCTACTACCGCATCCATAACAAGATGTCCGACCAGAAGCTGCCCGTGAACGTCGGGGATTTCCGCCTGATGGACCGGGTGGTGATCAATGCGCTCAAGCAGATGCCGGAACGACGCCGCTTCATGAAGGGGTTGTTCGCGTGGGTGGGCTACAAGACCGCGATCGTCCGCTATGAGCGCGAGTCGCGCAGTGCCGGGCATTCCAAGTTCTCGGGCTGGCGTCTGTGGAACCTCGCGCTCGAGGGCATTACCAGCTTCAGCACCATCCCGCTGCGCAGCTGGACGTACATCGGAATCCTGATCGCGCTTGGCGCGTTCTGCTACGGCACCTTCATCGTGGCACGTACCCTGATCCTCGGCATTGATGTCCCCGGCTATGCGTCGCTGCTTTCGGTACTGCTGTTCCTGGGGGGCATCCAGCTGATCGGGCTGGGGGTGGTCGGTGAGTATGTCGGCCGCATCTATGATGAAGCCAAGGGGCGGCCGATCTATCTGGTGCGGCGCCGTTATCAGGATACCGGCCAGGACAAGCTCATCGCCTCGGGAAGGCGTGTGATCCGGATCGACCGCGGGCATGTGAGCAGTGGCCGCTAAAGCGTGCCGGGCCTGGCTGCGGGACGATACCTAGTCCCGATACGTCCAGGCCCGGTGCGCAAGGTAGGTGAAGAGCGGCACCGTCAGGACCACGCCGGCCAGGCCCGCCCAATAGCTGGCCCTCAGATATTGGGCCGTCCAGGAAATGCCCATGGTCAGGCCCAGCCCAAGCAGGGATACGCCGGCAAAGCGGCCCAGGGTCCGGTTGCGCAGCCGCGACGAGAAGCTCCACAAGGTGTTGAGAAGATAGGAGCAGGCGGTCGCGCACACGAAGGCCACGCAGTTCGCCGCGACCGGTGAGGCCGTCAGCGTGGTGACCAGCGTCGCGGTGATGGCGACATGCACTCCCGTCGAGGTGGCGCCCGATATCAGGAAGCGCGTGACCCGGCGAAGTTCGGGCGTGGTGATGCTGGCGCTCACGATGCGCGCACGACCGCCATCAGCGAAATGCCGAACGGCAGCGATCCGTGTGCCAGCCAATGGCGTTCCGTGCTGAACAGGCGGTGCAATGCCTGGTTGACGGGTCGGGGCGGGAGACCCGCTCCCGTTGCCTTCCGGCTGCCGCTCAGCCGGTCGCTGATGCGGGCCGCCACAGCAAGCGGGAACAGCAGCGTGTTGAAATAGGACATCCGTTCCACGCGCATGCCGCACCGGCTGGCGAGCGCATGCAGCGACCGCTTGCCATAGCGGCGCTGGTGATGCAGGAAGACGTCGTGGGAACTCCATAGCCACTGGTAGGCGGGCACGGTAATGAGTGCAGCGCCGCCGGCTTTCAGCATCCTTGCGGTGCAGTCCAGTGCCCCGGCATCGTCGGCGATGTGTTCCAGGCAATCGAGCAGGCAGACCAGGTCGAAGCTGTGTTCCGGGAACGGCATGTCGTCGGGGCACCGGCCACTGCGGATGTCGTAGGCCCCCAGGGTCTTCTCCCGCGCCATCCGCAGGGCGGTGCCATCCATTTCCACGGCGCTGACGTTGCCGAACCGTGACAGCATCTCAAGGTTTCCGCCGGTGCCCGCGCCGATCTCCAGGATCGACGCGTCGCGCGGCAACGCCAGGCCGGACAGGATCGTGCCGACGATTTCGCGCCGCCCCCGGAACCACCAGTGGCAGGCTTCGGTTTCGGCCATTTCAAGGTAGGCATCAGGTGACATCGGTCGGTTCCTCCGTGATGGATCGGCTAGCCCTGCACGCAGATCAACCCCAGATCCCCCTTCTTCACCTGCAGCTTGTAATCCCGCATCAACCTGAACAACGTTACCCGCGAAATCCCCAACTCTGCCGCCACGTCAATCAGCCGTTCATGATGCCGCTGCAGCGCCTCGACGATCGCGGTCTGCTCGGCCGCTTCGCGGATGGCCGCGAGCGTGAGCGGACGGTCCTCGACGGGGGTGGCCAGCTCCAGGTCGTCGGGCTGGATCACGCCGTCTTCGCACATGGCGGCGGCGTGGCGGATGCGGTTGATCAGCTCGCGCACGTTGCCGGGCCAGTTGTGCTGCTGGATCGCGCGCAGCGCCATCGGTGAGAAGCCGCGGATGCGTGCCGGCGACTGCTTGCGCACGTTGTCCAGCACGTGTTCGGCGATCAGCAGGATATCGCTGCCGCGTTCGCGCAGCGGTGGCTGGCGCACGCGCAGCACGCACAGCCGGTGGTAGAGGTCGCCGCGGAAGCGTTCGGCGGCGATCGCGGCTTCCAGGTCGACGTGGGTGGCGGAGATGATGCGCACATCGACCTCCACCGATTCCGTGCCGCCCAGCCGCTCGATGCGGCCGGTTTCCAGGAAGCGCAGCAGGCTGGTCTGGCTTTCGATCGGCATGTCGCCGATTTCATCGAGGAACAGGGTGCCGCCCTGTGCCATCTCGATGCGGCCGGGCTTGCGCTTGGTCGCGCCGGTGAAGGCGCCGCGCTCATAGCCGAACAGCTCTGACATCAGCAGCGTGGGTGGGATCGCCGCGCAGTTGACCGCGACGAAGGGGCGCGAGGCCCGCTCCGAGGCGCGGTGGATGGCATGAGCGGCCAGTTCCTTGCCGGTGCCGGACTCGCCGGAGATCAGCACGGGCGTGTCCCAGCGCGACACCTTCTCGATACCGCGGAAGAGCGATTGCATGGCCGGGCAGCTGCCGATCATGCCGTCCGGGCGCGCGGTGCCGGGGCGGGCATGCTGCGCGCCCGGGCGCAGTTGCGCCATGCCGAGCGCGTGGCCGAGCGATTCCGCCAGGCGCGGGTGCTCGGCCGGTGCGGTGTAATAGTCGACGAAGTACAGGCCCAGCAGCCGGCGCGCGGATTCGGTCAGGGACTCCTGGCCGGCGATGATGCCGATCCAGCCGATATGCGGCAGCGAGAGCCAGGGCTCGAACGATTCCAGGTCGGCATCGCTGAAGCCGCCTTGCAGGTCGAGCATCGCCGCAAGCGGCTGGTTGCCCGGGGGCAGCGCGTGGAGATCTTGCAGGTTGGAGGCGAAACTGATCTTCCAGCCACGCTGTGCGAGCATCCTGCAGAGCATGGCGTCGTGGTGCTGCGACAGGTACAGCAGCGGGCGGTTGGTGTACGCGCTCATAGAATTTCCCCGGATCTTTTGTTTTTACAAAGCCGGCGGCCTGCTGTCGCGGGTCACTGGCTTCGTTGGCTCTAAGGCTTGCGCCTGCCGCAACATATCAATGCCGCGGCCTGGCGCTCTCCCTAAAAGTTGCTGCCGGCGGCGCTGCGCTGCGCGGGCCGGTGGGCCCGTTTTCG
>NZ_JFJW01000090.1:5126-18015 GCF_000611125.1 Cupriavidus sp. SK-4 | reverse complement strand
CGGGGCGGCTGCCGCTTCGCATCGCCCGCATGGCAGGCTGTTGCTTCACCCCGTTTCTTGTCCGGATGCGCCGGCCTGGCCGATGCGTCCGTTGTTGTCTGCGTGCCGCCCGTTTAGCCGTGGCGTGCCGCATAGTCCAGGTACCACGGGCCGCTTTTCGTCCGCTTGCGGCCCGTGTTCCTGAACGACCTCCGCTAATCTTGTCGACGACCCCTGCAACCTGGCCAGCCGATGCGGGCCAGTTCCTGCCGCGTGGCCCACGCTTACAGCGCCAGTCCGAATCCCGCCCTGGGATGCGGGGTCGTCCTGAAACTGATCTTCGGCGAACGCGTGCCAGTGTGTTGCCGCTTCGGTTTCAGACGTCCCCCTGTTCCGGGCTTCTGTTCGCGCGGACATATGTGCGACGAACGTGCCAGATATGGCTAATTCCTTGATAACAAAAGGAAAAGGAAATTTTCGGCTGGCCTTGGGCCATTGCTGGCGATCAAAAACGTTCCGTTTTTGATACATCCGGCGGGATTTTTATATTGCAATGCAGCATTTAGCGAGCGGGCAATGCGGCACAGGGATCACAGTGTGCGGCAAGCAGGTGCCGAAAAACCTACTTTTCGCCGGCAATGCCCATCCGAAGGAGGGAGAGCAAAATTTCAAACGCACAGGCGTCAGGACTCGGATGCAGCACGCGAGTGAAGCCGCCGGGTAGTTTCATTTCCGTTACAACAATTTGAACTCTGTACATCGGTAGCCACCTTGGCGCGGCCGCGGTTGTCTTCAGCCTTTTGGCGCCGCGCACGCCGTGCGGGTGCGGTTGGGTGGAGGGAATCGACGCGTTGACAAGCGTTTGCACGATGCGGCGCAGGGCTGGCCCGGCCGTATCTCATCTCTTTGGATGGGGCGGGTAGATTTTTCACGGACGCTGGCACGGTGTGCCAATTGGTTGCGTTCGTGAAACTCGGACCGCTCTGGCAAGCCCGCGGCACCCGCGTGCGGCAGGCCGTCGGAGGGCTTGCAGCATCCGCCAAGCCCTTGATTTCACTGGCCTAGACGAAAATGATTCGTATTGCCAACATCTGCGCCTCAAACAATTTCATGCATGAAACCGCTTGGCTGGCGTGCTGCCGTCGGCGGCAGGGTGGACGTGGCCGGCTTCCTGCCGGACCTGGTCCTCCAGCCATGCATGGAACTGCTGGATGGCCTTCTCGCGCGGATTGCCTTCGCGCCAGGTGACCCAGTAATGGAGGCTGGACGGGATGCGGGTGGGCCCGATCTGCACCAGTTCGCCGCTGGCCAGGTAATCGTGCGCTAGCTGCGCGCGCGCAGTGGCTACGCCCAGCCCGGCGACGGCGGACTGCAGCATCAGGCCGGCATCCTGGAAGATCGGGCCGCGTTCGGGCTCGTCGCCTGGCAGGCCGGCGGCTTCGAGCCAGTCGCGCCAGGGGCGCAGCGCAAAGCGCAGCATCGGCAGGCGCGGCACGTCGGCCAGCGTGAAGCCGGGATAGCGCGCCAGCAGCGCCGGGCTGGCCACCGCGATCACATGGTCCTCGATCAGGTTGTGGCATTCGAAGCCGGGCAGGTCGATGCGCTGGTGCCAGATGCCGACATCGACGCTGTACGGGTCGGGCGGCGTGATCTCCGCATGCAGCCGCAGGTGCAGGTCCAGCGACGGCACCTGGGCGTGCAGGCTGGGCAGGCGCCGGATCAGCCAGGCATTGGCCAGGTCGGCCATCACGCTGACCTGCAGCCGTGTTACCGGCGGTGCGGCGCTGTTGCCGGCCTCGCGCAGCGCGCTTTCGATACTGTCGAGCGCGCCGCGCACCTGTTCGGCCAGCCGCGCGCCCACGCTGGTGGGGGTCATCTGGCTGCCGGTGCGCTGGAACAGCTTGGTGCCCAGGCTGGTCTCGAGCGCGCGGATATGGTGGCTGATGGCGCTGTGCGTCAGGGCCAGTTCCTCGGCCGCGCGCGAGAAGCTGCGGTGGCGCGTGGCGGCCTCGAGCGCACGCAGCGCTTGCAGCGGCGGCAGGTGGACGGGGCGTCGGGCAGGTTTGGCGGGGGATTTGGCCATGGCCGTCAAATTCTACTCACAATTGCCGCGGGTATCTTTCGTTGGCCTTGAATTGCCGGAGGAACGACAATGCGGGCCATCATGACGACTACGACTTCGAACTTGTCTTCTGCGCCCTCGCAAGCGCGGCTTGCCCCTGGTGCTGCTGCCGGCGCCCGCTGGCGCGTGCTGGCGGTATTCTCGCTGGGCTTCCTGGTGTCCTATCTGTTCCGCGGCGTCAACCTGGGCTTTGCGCCGCACCTGACGCGCGAGCTCGGGCTCAATGCCGGTGACCTCGGCCTGCTCACCAGCTTCTACTTCCTTGGCTTCGCCTGCGCCCAGTTGCCGGCGGGCATCCTGCTGGACCGCTACGGCCCGCGCCGCACCGAGGCCGTGATGCTGCTGGTGGCCGTGGCCGGCTCGATGGTGTTCGCGCTGGCGCCCGGCATGGCCGGGCTGGCCGCCGGCCGCCTGCTGATCGGGGTGGGCGTGTCGGTGTGCCTGGGTGCCACCATCCAGGCGCTGTCGATGTGGTTTCCGCTGTCGCGCATGCCATTGCTCAATGGCGTGGTGATGGCCATCGGCGGCCTGGGCGCGGTGCTGGTCGGCGCGCCGCTGTCGTGGCTGCTGTCATTGACTGACTGGCGCACGATCAGCGTGGGGCTGACCGGCATATCGCTGGCGATGGCGGTGCTGCTGTGGTTCGGCGTGCCCGACAAGCCGCGCGCTGGCAAGGAAAGCCTGCGCGAACAACTGCGCGGCACGCGCCAGATCCTGGCCAGCGAACGTTTCTGGCGCGTGGTGCCGCTGACACTGCTCAACCAGGGCGTGTTCATGGCGGTGCAGACGCTATGGGTGGGTGCGTTCCTGCGCGACGTGCCCGGCTTCGATCCGGCCAGCAGCGCACAACTGGTCTCGGTGATCGGCTTCGCGATGATGGCCGGCTGCGTCGGCGCGGGCTGGGCTGCGCGTCACCTGGAGCGTATCGGCGTGAGCCTGTATGCCTTTGCCGGCACTGGCATGGCCGCCTTTATCGTGGTCCAGCTGCTGCTGATGGCGCAAGTCCCGCTGCCGCCGGTGCTGCTGTGGGTGGCTTATGGCGTGTTCGGCTCCAGCGGCATCCTGACCTATGCGGTGCTGGCGCGCAGTTTCCCGGATGCGCTGATCGGAAGGGCTACCACGGCGCTGACGCTGACTGTGTTCCTGTCGACCTTTGCCTGCCAGGTGGGTATCGGCTTCGTACTGGACCTGTGGCCCGCTATTGGTGGCCATTACCCGAAGGAGGCGCACCTGACGGCATGGGCCGGGCTGGTGGCGCTGCAGGCGCTGGCGGCGGTGTGGTACGCGATGGGCGGGCGGCGCGTTCGCCGCGAGGCGGCTGCCGCCCGCTGAGCCGGGGGGCTAGAGAAAGACCGGACGGTCGTCCAGCTCGTTCGGGTTGTGCCCGCCGTCGGACGGGAAGTGCGTGGCCAGCAGCGCATGGATGCGCGCCACCGTGGCCAGCACCGGCCGTACCGACAGGTCCTGCCTGAGTCCCCGCGCCAGTTCGTCGCACAGCTCGCGCCAGGTGGCGGGCCCCACGCTGGCGTCGATGCCGCGGTCGGCGAGCAGCTCGACCGCATGGTCGGCCAGGTTGATATAGAGCAGCACCCCGGTATGGTCGGCGGTGTTCCAGACCTCGAGCGCGCCAAACAGGAAGCGGGCGCGCTCGCGCGGCGTGACGCCGGCCCAGGCATCGCCCACCGGCAGGCTGGCTTCGATCACCACGCGGATCTCGCCGCGGTGGCTGGCTTCGCCGGCATGCACGGCTTCATGCAGCTGCTGCTGGGCTTCGGCCGGAAAGTGCTTGCGGGCTGCGCCGGCCGTGGTGGCGATATGGTGCAGGGCACGTCGGAGATTCGGCATTGTCTTCGTTCCTTGTGCTGTCACCAGTTGCCCGAGGCGCCGCCGCCGTCGAAGCCGCCGCCCCCGCCACCAAAACCGCCGCCGCTGTCACCGCCCCCGCCAAATCCTCCGCCACCACCCCAGCCGCCGCGGCGGCCCCAGTCCTGCCCCATGGTGTAGCCGCCCAGTCCGCCGAGGCCGCCGGCGATCACGTCGCGTCCGCGCCGGGTGGTGACGATCTGCGGCCCGCGCCGGCGCAGGATGGCACTGAGGAAGAAGAACACGATGATCGCCAGCGGCAGCAGTGCCGGCAGCCACTCGGCCAGCCCGGACTGTTGCTGCGCCTTGCGCTGCGGTGCCGCCAGGCCTTCCTTGTCGATGGTGGCCTGGATGGCCGAGATCCCCGCCGCCAGCCCGCCGTAGAAGTCGTTCTGGCGGAAGTGCGGGGCCATCACGTCCTGCAGGATGCGCTTGGACATGGCATCGGTCAGGGACCCCTGCACGCCGCGCCCGACCTCCAGCCGCATCTTGCGCAGCCCGGGCGGGTTGTCCTTGGCTATCAGCACGATCACGCCGTCGTCGATGCCCTTGCGCCCGGCGCGCCAGGCGTCAGCCACGCGGATGCTGTAGGCATCGATCGGCTCGGGATCGGTGGTGGGCACCATCAGCACGAAGATCTGGCTGCCGCGCTGCTGCTCGTATTCCGCCAGCACGTTCTCGAGCGCGCCGCGCTGCTGCGGCGTCAGCGTGCCGGTCAGGTCGGTGACGCGCTGGGTCAGCGGCGGCACCGCGACGAACCCGTCTGCCGCCAGCGCCGGGCCGGCCAGCAATGCCGCCAGCCAGAGCAGGGCGGCAGCCAGCGAGGCGTGCCGCCAGGGCGAGCGCAGGGTGTGGCCCATGGTGTGGCCCGCCTCAGAACTTGACTGCGGGCGGCGTGGAGATGGCTTTCTCGTTGTCCACCGTGAACGACGGCTTGACCGGGTACTTGAAGATCATCGCCGTCAGGTTGGTCGGGAAGCTGCGCGCCAGCACGTTGTACTGCTGCACGGCGGCGATATAGCGCTGGCGGGCTACGGTGATGCGGTTCTCGGTGCCCTCGAGCTGCGACTGCAGGTCGCGGAACGAGGCGTCGGCCTTCAGTTGCGGGTAGTTCTCGGACACCGCCAGCAGGCGCGACAGCGCGCCGGACAGCTCGCCCTGGGCTTGCTGGAAGCGCTTGAAGGCTTCGGGGTCGTTCAGGGTCTCGGGCGAGACCTGGATGCTGGTGGCGGCGGCGCGCGCCTTGGTCACGGCCTCGAGGGTCTCACGCTCGTGCGTGGCGTAGCCCTTGACCGTGTTGACCAGGTTGGGGATCAGGTCGGCGCGGCGCTGGTACTGGTTGATGACTTCGCCCCAGGCTGCCTTGACCGCCTCGTCCTTGGCCTGGAAGTCGTTGTAGCCGCAGGCGGACAGCAGGCTGGCCATGACCGCCAGCAGCAGCCAGCGCAAGACCAGCATCGGCGAGCTGCCGGGCAAGGAGGGGGACGAAGAAGCGCGCATCTGAGACTCCGCGGGTTGGACGAAAACCCAAGTGTAGCGCACCGCCCTTGTCGCCAGAGGTGCAGGCGGCGCACCAGGGCGCCGCCTGCCTGGCATGGCCTCAGCCCGCCGCGAACGCCTTGCGCGCGGCCTCGAGCGTGGCCGCCAGGATGGCGTCGTCGTGCTGCGCCGAGACAAAGCCGGCCTCGAAGGCCGACGGCGCCAGGTAGACGCCGTGATCCAGCATGGCGTGGAAGAAGCGGTTGAAGCGCGCGGTGTCGCTCTTGGTCACTTCGGCGAAGCTGCCCGGCACGCCGTCGCGGAAGTAGATCCCGAACATGCCGCCGATGGCATCCGCCGCGAACGGCACGCCCGCAGCCTTGGCGGCCTCGGCCAGGCCATCGGCCAGCTTGCGGGTCTGGCTGGCCAGGCGGTCATAGAAGCCGGGTGCCTGGATCAGCTTGAGGGTGGCGAGGCCTGCGGCCACCGCCAGCGGGTTGCCCGACAGCGTGCCGGCCTGGTAGACGCCGCCCAGCGGCGCCAGCTTGGCCATGATGTCGCGGCGCCCGCCGAAGGCCGCAGCCGGCATGCCGCCGCCGATCACCTTGCCCAGGCAGGTCAGGTCGGGCCGGATGCCGTAGTGCGCCTGCGCGCCGCCCAGCGCCACGCGGAAGCCGGTCATGACCTCGTCCAGGATCAGCACTGCGCCGTCGCGGGTGCAAAGGTCGCGCATGGCCTTCAGGAAGGCATCGGTGGCGCGCACCAGGTTCATGTTGCCGGCCACCGGCTCTACGATCACCGCGGCGATCTCGCCGGCATGCCTGGCGAAGGCCTGTTCCAGCTGCTCGACGTTGTTGTACTCCAGCACCATGGTGTGGCGTGTCACGTCGGCCGGCACGCCGGCCGACGACGGCGCGTTCTGGGTGGTGTCGGCAAAGGTCAGCAGGCCGGAGCCGGCCTTGACCAGCAGGCTGTCGGCGTGGCCGTGGTAGCAGCCTTCGAACTTGATGATCAGGTCGCGGCCGGTGAAGCCGCGCGCCAGCCGCAGTGCGCTCATGGTGGCTTCGGTGCCGGAGGAGCCCAGCCGCACCTGCTCGATCGACGGCACCAGCTTGCAGATTTCCTCGGCCATGGTGATCTCGGCCTCGGTCGGCGCGCCGAACGAGAAGCTGTGCGCGGCGGTTTCCTGTACCGCACGCACCACTTCGGGGTGGGCGTGGCCTACGATCATCGGGCCCCAGGAGCCGATGTAGTCGATATAGCGCTGCCCGTCGGCGTCCCACATGTAGGCGCCTTCGGCACGCGTGATGAAGCGCGGCGTGCCGCCCACCGAGCGGAAGGCGCGCACGGGCGAGTTGACGCCCCCGGGAATGGTCTGCTGGGCGCGGTCGAAGAGCTGCTGATTACGGGACATGGCGTTGAGGTGAGGACAAGGACTGCAGGGATCGTGTGCGGCGGGCCCGGGACTTATCGTTGACATGCGGCAAAAACAGCGGAAATTCGCTGCAATTGCCCGCCAATCAGGCGCTAACAGGGCGCTAACATGCGCGAACACGGCGGATCTGGCACGATTCTGGCGGCCGCCGGCTGGCGCCGGCGGCACGGTTTCGGTACCATCTGCGCTGGATTTTAATGGAGAGTGGCCAGAGCCTGTTATGGAATACAAGACTTGGATGTGCCTGATCTGCGGCTGGATCTACGATGAAGCCGCAGGCGCGCCGGAAGACGGCATCGCCCCCGGAACCCGGTGGGAAGACGTGCCCATCAACTGGACCTGCCCGGAATGCGGTGCGCGCAAGGAAGATTTCGAGATGGTCGCCATCTGAGGCGACGTCCCCCAGAAGAACAATAACCGGGCGCGCGTCGCGCCGATGCGACAGAACGCCGGCCGGCCGCGGCCGGACCGGATTGACGGCCCCCCGGCGTCTTGTCACACTCTGTTGCAAAATGACTGGCCGTCCATCCGCCTTCAGTGGGGGGACGGTAGGCAGGTGCGGGTTCCACGCACCGCCACTGCCGGGCACAGCCCGGCCTTGGAAGGGAAACAAGAATTGTCGGGGGTCCGTCGGGGCGCGCATGGGTCGCGCTGCTCCGCACGGGTGTTCTCTAGTGCTTGCCGGCGCTCCGCAAGGGGCAGCTGGTCGCGGGAACAACAATGCGGGTCGCTCAAACAGAAGAAAACCAGCGGGTCAATACCGCCGGCGCCCAGGGTGTGGCGCCTGGCGTTTCCATTCCGGACACCACGGCGCAGCCGCGCCGCAAGGTGCTGGTCATCGATGATTCCAGCACCATCCGCCGCACCGCGGAGATCTTCCTGTCGCAGGCGGGATACCAGGTGGTGCTGGCCGAAGACGGCTTCGAGGCGCTGGCCAAGGTGGGCGAGCTGCACCCGGACCTGGTCTTCTGCGACATCCTGATGCCCCGCCTGGACGGGTACCAGACCTGCTCCCTGATCAAGAAGAGTCCGCGCTTTCACGCCATCCCCGTGATCATGCTGTCCTCGCGCGACGGCGTGTTCGACCGCTCGCGCGGCCGCCTGGTCGGCGCGCACGACCATCTTGCCAAGCCTTTTACCCGCGAAGCGCTGCTGCACGCCGTGCAGGCCTGCCTGCCATGCCAGGCCGCGGGCTACGTGCTGCCTGCCTGACGCGCATGCACGCGACGCCATGTACGAATCGAAGGAAAACCTCATGACTGCCATCAACAAGATCCTGATCGTCGACGACTCCCCCACCGAAGCCCTGTTCATGTCCGACCTGCTCGGCAAGCGCGGCTTCAAGGTCTCGGTTGCCAGCAACAGCGACCAGGCCTTCGCGCGCCTGCAGGCCGAGAGCTTCGACCTGATCCTGATGGACGTGGTGATGCCGGGCCAGAACGGCTACCAGGCCACCCGCGCGATCAAGCGCGACGACCGCTTCAAGGACATCCCCGTGATCATGTGCACCAGCAAGGGCCTGGACACCGACCGCATCTGGGGCATGCGCCAGGGCGCGTCGGACTACATCGTCAAGCCCGTCGACGGCGAAGAGCTGCTGGGCAAGATCGCCGCGCTGGCGCACTGAGCTGCCAGCGCAGGCCGTACGGGAAGCCACTGCCACCTGTTCCGGGGACCGCCAGATGAACGCGCCACGCCAAGACCTCCGCGCCCGCCAGACCCGCCTGCAGGACTACCAGGCCATGCTGGCCCGGCGCCTGCGCGAGGCGCGCAGCCTGCCCGCGGCCGACAGCTACCTGGCGCTGCAGGTGGGCGCGCGCAACTGGCTGCTGCCGCTGGCCGATACCGGCGAGGTGCTCGACATGCGCCCGCCCAGCCCGGTGCCGCTGACGCAGCCGTGGTACAGCGGCCTGGTCAATGCGCGCGGCAGCCTGCTGGGCGTGATCGACTTCAGCCTGTTCTGCGGCGGCGCGCCAACGCCGCTGCAGCCCGGCAGCAAGATCGTGGTGCTGTCGCGCCAGGTGGAGCGCGCCTGCGCGATCCTGGCTACGCGCGTGGCGGGTTTGCGCCACGCCGCCGACCTGAGCCTGCCGCACGGCGATGCGCCGCCACCGGCCGGCACGCCGGCATGGGAAGGGCAACGCTTTGCCGACCGCGACGGGCGTGACTGGCAGGTGCTGGACGTGCGCGCGCTGCTGGACGCGCCGGCCTTCCTGCAGGTGGGACGGGTTGCGGCCTGAGGCCCGCCGCCAATTACAAGATACAAGAATGACGCGCAGGCCACGGCCTGCGGCACCCGGCACGAGCCGCCGGGCATGACAACGAAAAAAACGGAAGAGGGTGCCATGGGTTTCAAGAAATTCAGCCTGGGCCGGCGCACGCCGGCAGCCGAAGCAGCCAGCGGCCTGGCGGGCGGGCCCGGCATGGCCTATGCCGGCGGCCCGGAACCCGCACCGGCACCCCCATCCGCCGACGGCCTGGGCGCCACGCCAATGGAGCATGTCACGCGCTGGCTTGGGCGCATGCCGTTCTCGTCGCAGCAGCGGCTGCTGACGGTGGGCGTGGTGGTGTCGCTGGTGGCGCTGCTTGGCTCGGTGTACCTGGACAACCGCATCGCCAACAACGCCGCCGCGCAGATCGAGATCGCCGGCGACATGCTGATGCACTCGCAGCGCCTGGGCAAGGCGGTGCCGGTGGCGCTGCTGGGCAATGCGCAGGCCTTCACCCAGCTGCGCCAGTCGAAAGACGCGCTGGCGGGCGACCTGAAGGCGCTGCAGGAAGGCAGCGACGAGAAGCGCGTGCGCGCCACCACCGGCGCGGCCGAACCGCTGCTCGAGACCGCGATGCAATCGTGGAAGCGCTCCGAGAAAAGCGCCGCCGACGTGCTGGCGCAGCAGCCGGTGCTGACCACCATCGGCCAGACGCTGCAGATCTTCAACGCTTCCAACCCCGAGCTGCTGGAATCCGCCGAACAGGTCGCGGCAATCAAGCTGCAGTCCGGCGCCAACGCGCGCGAGGTGGCCGCCTCGGCGCAGCTGGTGATGCTGACGCAGCGCCTGGGCAAGAACCTGAACGAGTTCCTGGCCGGCGAAGGCGTCAACCCCGAAACCGCGTTCCTGCTGGGCAAGGACACCAACACCTTCCGCGAATCGCTGGACGGCCTGCTCAACGGCAGCGAGGCGCTGCGCCTGTCGGCGGCCACCGATGAAGAGACGCGCGGCTACCTGCAGCAGTTGTCGCAGCGTTTTGAGGCAGTGCAGAAAACCACGCAGACCATCCTGCAGAACCTGCCGGGCCTGATTGCCGCCAAGCGCGCGCAGCAGCAGATCTTCAACGACAACGAGGCGCTGCGCGGCGAACTCTCGGCGCTGCAGCGCGCCTACGCGCAGTCGGCGCGCGTGCGCCCGGTGACGCTGGGCGCGACCGTGGTCTCGGCGGCGATGACGCTGCTGTGCCTGGTAGGCCTGGCGGCGCTGTACCTGCGCGATTCACGCGTGCGCGCGCTGGAAGCCGAGGCGCGCGAGCGCGAGGCCGAGTCCCGCCGCCTGGATGAAAAGCGCAACAACGACAACACCCAGAAGGCGATTCTGCAGTTGATGAACGAACTGCAGGACATCGCCGACGGCGACCTGACGCGCCAGGCCACGGTGACCGAGGACATCACCGGCGCCATTGCCGACTCGGTCAATTACACCGTGGAAGAACTGCGCGAACTGGTCGGCCGGGTGCAGCAGACCGCCGGCGAGGTGACGCAGGCCTCGGGGCAGGTGCAGTCCACCTCGACCCAGCTGGTGTCGACCACCGAAGAGCAGTCGCGCCAGATCCGCCAGACCGGCGAATCGGTGGTGGAGATGGCCGACCGCATCACGCAGGTGTCGCGCGGCGCGGCCGAGTCCGCCAACGTGGCGCGCGCCTCGCTGTCGGCCGCAGAGCAGGGCCAGCAGGCGGTGCAGAACGCCATCACCGGCATGAACGACATCCGCGAGCAGATCCAGGAAACCTCCAAGCGCATCAAGCGCCTGGGCGAGTCGTCGCAGGAGATCGGTGAAATCGTCGAGCTGATTTCGGACATTACCGAGCAGACCAACGTGCTGGCACTGAACGCCGCCATCCAGGCCGCGTCCGCGGGCGAGGCCGGCCGCGGCTTCTCGGTGGTGGCCGAAGAAGTGCAGCGGCTGGCCGAACGCTCCGGCGAGGCCACCAAGCAGATCGGCGCGCTGATCCGCACCATCCAGACCGATACCCAGGACGCCGTGCACGCCATGGAGCGCAGCACGCAGGGCGTGGTGGAAGGGGCGCGGCTGTCGGACAACGCCGGTGCCGCACTGGTCGAGATCGGGCGCGTGTCGCGCCAGCTGGCCGAGCTGATCGAGCAGATCTCGCAGTCCACCTCGCACGAGGCTGACCTGGCCACCACCGTGGCCCGCCATATCGAGCGCATCCTGCAGGTCACCGAGCAGACCACCACCGGCACGCGGCAAACCGCGCAGTCAGTGCGCCAGCTGACGCTGCTGACCGAAGAGCTGCGCAACTCCGTGTCGCGATTCAAGATCGCCTGAGTGGCCGGATGACGCCTGCGACCGCTTCCGCGCACCGCGGCCTTACCGGGCTTAGCGGCCACGCGCTCCATGCCAACACCGCGCCTGCCGCCTGTTGCGGCAGGTTGCCCGCGGCCGCCCTCCGGGCGCCGCACTGGAAGCCGTCATGTCACTGAATTTCCCTGTCCCGCGCGATGGCGCCGCAGCCGGCGCACCGGCTGACGCCGGCGCCGTGCCCGAGCCGGCTCCGGCGCCGCCGTCCGCCAGCGCGCCAGCTGTTCCCGATCCAGGCGCTCCCACGCGCGACCTGTCCGGCCTGGCGTGGCTTGCGCCCAGCCTGCGCAGCGCGCTGGAAGACGCCGCCGCCGAGCTTGGCCACTATGTCGACGAGGTCCGCCAGGCGCCCGAAGCGCTGGGCGCGCGCGACACCACCTCGCTGCGGCTGGCCGGCCAGCACTTGCACCAGGCCGCCGGCGCGGTGCATATCGTCGGGCTGCGCGGCACCGATCCGTATTGCCAGGCCCTGCGCCGCCTGCTCGAAGCCATCGACGCCGGCACCGTTGCCGCCGGCCCCGAGGCGCTGGCGGTATTCCGCGCCGGCGTGCAGGCGCTGGCCGAGTATGTCGACGACCTGATGGCCGGCGACGATGAAGCACCGTTGCGCCTGTTCCAGCCCTACGCGGGCGTGCTGGCGCACCTGGGCGAAGAGCGCGTGCATCCGGCCGACCTGTGGCTCGATGAGCTGCAGATGCTGCCCGGCATGCTGCTGCCGGCAAAGGGCCCGGCGCCGGTCATGCGTGCGCGCCAGCAGTTTGAATCGGCCTTGCTCAAGGCATTGCGCCTGCCTGCGCCGTGCACCGACGCGGCGCTGCTGCGCGAAGCCTGGCTGCCGCTGTGCGCGGCGCTGGACGAGGTGCGCGCCAATGAGCAGGAGGCGCGCCGCGCGGCGGATCATCCGGATCGCGGGGTCTGGCATGTGCTGGGGCTGGTGTTCCGCGCGCTGGGGCTTGGCCTGTTGCCTTCCGACCTGCTGGCCAAGCGCTTTGCGGGCCGCGCCAACCTGCTGCTGCGCCAGTACCTGCAGGGCCATGTGCGCGTGCCGCAGGCGCTGCTCAACGACGCGGTGTTCCTGCTGGTCTGCACCGGCCTGGCCCGCGACGGGGCCGGTGACGGCGATGGCGTGGCTGAGCCGCGTGCCGCGTTGCGTGCCGATATTGCGCGCACGCTCGCGGCATTCCGCCTCGACCCCGCGCACGCGCTTGCCAATGCGGACTTCCGCCAGCGCTATTACGGCTGGCTCGACCCGATCGACACGCGCAACCTGCAGCAGGCCGCCGCCGGGCTTGAGCACGCCGCCGCCGGCGAACCGGCCGGCTGGGAAACCGCGCTGGCCGCGCTGGCCGAAGCCGCGCAGCCGCTCGGGCAGCCGGCGCTGCAGCGCTGCCTGGCGCAGGCGGCCATGCACGGCGGGCA
>NZ_JFJW01000090.1:0-5087 GCF_000611125.1 Cupriavidus sp. SK-4 | reverse complement strand
TGGGCGCCGCCGGCATCGCGTTGTTCCTGGCGCGCGCGCTGGCGCTGCCGTGGCGCGTGCACGGGCAATCCGCCCATCCGGCGGCGGCGCGTTTTGCCGCGCAGTGCGAGGCGCTGGCGACATGCCTGGCCGATCCCGCCGCGAGCGCGCCCGCGTGGCTAGCGGGCATGGTCGACGAGGCGCGCGCCCAGGCGCTGCGCAGCGAGGCCGTGACGCAGCTGCGGGCGCAGCTGGACAGCGGCGAATCGTGGCTGGACAGCTTCGACCGCAACGCGGCCCGCGCCGAAGGCGCCGGCCACCTGCGCGATGCGTGCCAGGCCTTCGCCGCGCTTGGCGCCACGCTGGCGCAATTGCAGTCGTCCGCCGCGCTGCCTGCAGCGCTGGTGGACGATGCCACGCAGGCCGCCGCCGCGGTGCAGTCCGTCAATGCGCGGCTGGCCGTTTCGGGCGAACTCGCCGATGCCAGTGCGCGCGCCGCGCTGCTGGGCGAGGTCGCAGCCGAGCTGGGCGCGGTCCATGCCTTTGCCGATGCGCTGGAATTCGGCCGCGTGCGGCGGGCCGATACGCTTGCCGAGGCCGGCGAGCCCGATGCGCCGCGCGCTGCGCAGCATCCGCTGGCCGCCGCGCGCGCCGCCGCGGCCGAGGCCATCCAGGCCGGCCCCATGCCCGATGCGCCGCCAGTGCAGCGGCTGCGTGCCGCGCTGCAGGCGCTGGCCGACCAGGCCACCATCGACGACGATGCCGCGCTGC
This sequence comes from Cupriavidus sp. SK-4, assembly GCF_000611125.1. NCBI lineage: Bacteria > Pseudomonadati > Pseudomonadota > Betaproteobacteria > Burkholderiales > Burkholderiaceae > Cupriavidus > Cupriavidus sp. SK-4. Next base: position 4,337 of record NZ_JFJW01000090.1, on the reverse strand, counting down.
GCCGCCAGGCCGCCGAAGCCACCATGCAATGCAATGCCTGGTTGGCCGGCAGCGATGATGCGGCCGGCAGGCTGGCACTGGCACTGGCCGAGCCGGCACGGGCTGCCGCACCCGCAGCCGCGCCGCCCGCGGCGCAAGGCCTGCCGGCTGACGGCGACAAGGCGGCGCTGGACGCCGAACTGCTCGGCATCTTCCTGAACGAAGCCGACGAGGTGCTGGGCGGCATCGCCGGCGACCTCGGCTCGGGCGTTGAGGCGCTGCACGATGCCGATACCCTCAGCCGCGTGCGGCGCGCCTTCCATACGCTCAAGGGCTCCAGCCGCATGGTCGGCCTGCATCGCTATGGCGAAGCGGCCTGGGCGGTCGAGCAGGTCATGAACCTGTGGATTGCCGAAGCGCGCGAGCCGGTGCCCGCGCTGCTGTCGCTGCTGCGCCGCGCGCATGCCGAACTGTCGGCGTGGGTGGCACAGCTGCATCGCGATGCAGCGACCTGGCACGACATCGCGCCGCTGGTGGCAGCCGCCTGCGCGGTGCGCGACCCGGGCACCGCGCAGGCCGCGGATGAACTGCCAGTACTGCCCGGCGCGGCTGCAGAAGCGCCACCCGGGCCGGCCGCCCAGGCCGCCGGTCACACCGGCGCCGATGCCGTCGGGCACGGCGAAGACAATGTGATCCCGTTCCGCCTGTCCGGGGGGCTGTCGGACGAGGACGACCACTACAAGGTGATCGGGCCGGTGCGCATCGGCCTGGCGCTCTACAACGTCTACCTGCAGGAGGCCGACGACCTGCTGCGCCAGTTCGCCACCGACATCTCCGAATGGCGGCATGAAGGCCATCCGTGCCCGAGCGAGCTGGGGCTGCGCGTCGCCCACACGCTGCAGGGCAGTGCGTCCACCGTCGGCCTGGAACCCGTGCGTGAGATCGCCGAGGCGCTAGAGGCCCTGCTGCTGCAGCTGGGCTCGCACCCGGTGGCGATGCACCCGGGCGATTTCCGCCTGCTGGAGCAGGCGGTCGAGCGCCTGCGCGGCATGCTGCACCAGTTTGCCGCAGGCGTCTGGCCGGATGCCGATGCCGGCCTGCGCCGCAGCCTGGTTGAGTTTGGCGAGCGCGCGCTGCTGCGTCCGCGCGTGGCGGTGCCCGCGCCGCAGGCGCCGGCCGAGCCGGATGGCTCGGTGGCGCAGCTGCTGGGCCAGTTGCCGCCCGCGCAGGAAGACCAGCCGGAGCCGCCCCCATTGCCCGGGCCGGAGGCCGCACAGCCGCCGGCCATGCCGCATGACGCGGTCGTTATCGCGCTGCCGACCCCGCACCGGGCGCCCGGTGCGCCGGTATCGGACGAGGCCGGCGCAACGGATCCCGCGCTGGTCCAGATCTTCCTGGAAGAGGCACAAGGCACGCTGCCCGAGCTGGGCAAGCTGCTGCGCGGCTGGGAAGCAGCGCCGGAAGACTCGCGCCACGGCGGCCTGGTGCTGCGCGCGCTGCATACGCTCAAGGGCAGTGCGCGCATGGCGGGTGCCATGGCGCTGGGCCAGGCCGCGCACGAAATGGAGACGCTGCTCGACGCCAGCCTGCGCGGGCAGGGGCAACAGGCCGTCGGGCCGAAGCTGTTCGAGCGGCTCTATGCCTGGTACGACCGCATCCTGGCGCATGTAGAGGCGCTGCCGTCCGGCCGGCTGCTGCCCGCGGACGATCCGGACGTGGTCAACGGCCTGGCCGAGGTGCCCGAGCAAGCGCAGGCCGATGCGCCGCTGCCGCAGGCAGATGCCGTTGTCGAGGCGGTGCCCCCCGCCACCCTGCCCGCCATGCCGGGACCGGCAGACGTGATGGTGGCGATGCCGCCGGCCGTGCCCGCCGAGCCGCAACGCGCGCTGGTGCGCGTGCAGGCGCGCGCGCTCGACACGCTGATCAACGAAGCCGGCGAAGTCGGTGCCACGCGCGCACGCCTGGACAGCGAACTGGAGGCGATGCGCGCCTACCTGGGCGAACTGAACGACAACGTCGCGCGCCTGCGCGGGCAGTTGCGCGAAATCGAGATCCAGGCTGAATCGCAGATGGCGTCGCGCATTGCCGACGCGCAGCACAAGCAGGAATTCGACCCGCTCGAGTTCGACCGCTTCACGCGCTTCCAGGAGCTGACGCGGATGATGGCCGAGTCGGTCAACGACGTCGCCACCGTCGAGCAGAACTTGCAGCGCGGCTTTGACCGCGCCGCCGGCGACCTGGCGGCGCAGGCACGCCTGACGCGCGGCATGCAGCGCGGGTTGATGCAGGCGCGCATGGTGCAGTTCGACGCGCTGGCCGAGCGCCTCTATCGCGTGGCACGCCAGGCCGCTGCCGAGACCGGCAAGGAAGTGCGCCTGCTGATCAAGGGCGGCACGGTGGAAATCGACCGCTCGGTGCTGGACCGCATGGCCGGCCCGATCGAGCACCTGATCCGCAACGCAGTGGTGCACGGCATCGAAGCCGCCGCGCCGCGCCGCGCCGCGGGCAAGGCCGCCACCGGCGCGCTGACGCTGGAGGTGCAGCAGGAAGGCAACGAGGTGGTGCTGCATTTCGTCGATGACGGCGGCGGGCTGGACCTGGCGCGCATCCGCGCGCGCGCGGTCGAGCGCCGCCTGCTGGCGCCGGACGACGAGGCCAGCGAAGCGCGCCTGACCGAGCTGATCTTTGCGCCGGGCTTTTCCACTGCCGACGCGGTGTCGGAGCTGGCCGGCCGCGGCGTGGGCATGGACGTGGTGCGCGCCGAGACCGTGGCGCTGGGCGGACGCATCACGCTGGAGTCGAAGCCCGGGCAGGGCACCACCTTCACCGTGCACCTGCCGCTGACCACGGCGATCACGCAGGTGCTGGTGATCTCGCTGGGCGCGCGGCGCTATGCCGTGCCCAGCGGCATGATCGACCAGGTCCAGCAGCTGCGCGCCCCGGCGCTGCTGGACGCCTACAACCAGGGCCGCCTCACGGTGGCCGGCGCCGAGGTGCCGTTCTTCTACTTCGGCACGCTGCTGGAGGAAGGCAACGCGGTCGCGGCCGGGCGCAAGTATTCGCCGGTGGTGCTGGTGCGCAGCGGCGCCGAGCGCGTGGCGGTGCATGTTGACGATGTGGTCGGCAACCGCGAAGTTGTGGTCAAGCATATCGGCCCGCACCTGGCACGCCTGGAAGGCATTGCCGGCGCGACTACGCTGGGCGATGGCGAGATCGTGCTGATCTACAACCCGGTGGTGCTGGCGCAGCGCTTTGTGCGCGAACGCGGCCAGCCGGCGCCGCAGACGCCGGCACAACCTGCCGTGCAGGCGCAGATGGGCGCGGTTGCGGAACTGGCGAGCGACGGCACCACCGAGCCGGTGCGCGGCCTGGCCGTGCAGCCGACCGTGATGGTGGTGGATGACTCGCTGACCGTGCGCAAGGCCACCCAGCGCCTGCTGGGCCGCGCCGGCTACCAGGTGGTGCTGGCGCGCGATGGTGTGGATGCGCTCAAGCAACTGCAGGATGTCATGCCGGACGCCATGCTGGTCGACATCGAGATGCCGCACATGGACGGCTTCGACCTGACGCGCAACGTGCGCTCCGACGCGCGCACCGCGCATATGCCGCTGGTGATGATCACCTCGCGCACGGCCGACAAGCACCGCCGCTATGCCGAGGAGATCGGCGTCAACGTGTACCTGGGCAAGCCGTATAACGAGGATGAGCTGCTGGGCACGCTGCATCGGTTGCTGGGTGAGCGAGCGGCCGGTACGGCGGGGTCGGTGGGGCAGATGCTGGGGGACGGGCCCACAGGCTGAGGGAGCATGCAGTCGGCATGCAAAGGACGGCGGCTCTCTCAAGGGCCTGCCATGCAAGAAGGCTCGACATCGCAAGATGCCGAGCCTTTTTTCCTCCTCCACAGGCGCGCCGCACGGCGCGCCGTTCCAGCTGACTACCAGCGCATCTGCGCGTTCTTGCCGCCGGTGCTGACCGTCGCGGTCTTGGTCCGGCCCTGGTAAGTCGCCCGCACGTTGTACGTGCCCGACGGCGCCTTCAGCAGGCAGCGCGGACCGTCTGCGACAAAGCTGGCGACTTCCTTGCCGCCGCGCATCAGCTTGACGTCCACGTCGGACAGGTACTCGCCGCGCGCGCCCTGCGTGAACAGCAGGCTCATGTTGTATTTGCGCGCCTCCGATTGCAGCGCGACCTGCTCGTCTTCGGCGACACCGCCGCAGATATAGGCGACTGAGCCGGCCGTACGCTGCACCATCGCATCACGCGGCGGCGGCGGGGGCGGCGTGGTCAGCGGCGGGCGTGGCTGCGTGGGCGCTGCCATCGGCGCTGGCGCCGGCGCGGCTGGCGGCGTGACGGTGGGC
>NZ_JFJW01000089.1:142317-143627 GCF_000611125.1 Cupriavidus sp. SK-4 | reverse complement strand
AGGCGGCGGGCGGTGCGCGCGGTGGCCAGCGTGGCCGCGGCAAGCGCAAGACGGGGCAGGGCGAGGGCGGCCAGGGTAGCCAGGGCGGCCAGGGCGGCCAGGGCACCAGCAAGGCAGACAAGGTGGACCGCGCGGCCAGGGCCGAAGGCACCGACAAGCCCGAGCAGCCCGGCCGCAAGCGCAAGCCAGTCCAGCGCTCAGGCAAGGCGGCAGCGCCGGGCGAGGCGCAGGGCGCCGGCGCGCGGCAGCAGGGCCGGCGCAAGGATGGCGGCAAGCCGCAGGCGCCCCGCAAGGGCCAGGCCGGCGGGGACAAGACCGCGGCGAGCAGCGAAGACCTGTTCCGCTTCGTGATCTCCGAGCAGTACGACAACGAAGACACCGTCATTCCGCGCACCAAGGCCAAGCCTGTGCGCGAGCTGTCGGCCGACGACGACGCGCCCAAGCTGCACAAGGTGCTGGCCGAGGGCGGGCTGGGCTCGCGCCGCGAGATGGAAGAACTGATCCTGCAGGGCCGCGTTTCGGTCAACGGCCTGCCGGCGCATATCGGCCAGCGCATCCTGCCGGCGGACCAGGTCCGCGTGAACGGCAAGCTGATCCACCGCAAGGTGTCGACCAAGCCGCCGCGCGTGCTGCTGTACCACAAGCCCGCCGGCGAGATCGTCAGCCAGTCCGATCCGGAAGGCCGTCCGACCGTGTTCGACAGCCTGCCGCGCATCAAGTCCGGCAAGTGGGTCGCGGTGGGCCGCCTGGACTTCAATACCGAAGGCCTGCTGATCTTCACCACCTCGGGTGACATTGCCAACCGCTTCATGCATCCGCGCTACGGCGTGGAGCGCGAGTACGCGGTGCGCACGCTGGGCGAGCTGGCCGAGGCCGACCGCCAGCGCCTGCTGCATGGCATCAAGCTCGATGACGGCGAAGCCAACTTCCTGCGCATTGCCGACGGCGGTGGCGAAGGCGTCAACCAGTGGTACCACGTGGCCCTGACTGAAGGCCGCAACCGTGAAGTGCGCCGCATGTTCGAGGCGGTTGGGCTGACCGTGTCGCGCCTGATCCGCACCCGCTACGGCCAGTTCCTGCTGCCGCGCGGCCTCAAGCGCGGCCGTTGGCAGGAAGTCGAGCCGAATGACGTCAAGGCGCTGATGGCCGGTGTCGGCCTGAAGGTGCCCGGCAAGGGCGAGCAGGCCCCCAAGGGTGCCACCAAGGTGGGCGGACGCAAGCAGCGCACCGAAGCCGCGATTGCCGGCATGCCGATGCCCACGGGCATGGACGGCCTGCCGCGCTTCGACCAGGGCGGTGCCCGGGGCGGT